>JAENIX010000026.1 GCA_016844415.1 Actinomycetota bacterium
TTCATTTCCGCCTACAGGAACCTGGATGGATTCCGGGAAGAGGCAAAACTCTCGACATGGCTGTTCAAGATCGCGGCCAACCGGTGCCTGAACCGGATCCGCCAGAGGGCGTCCCGCGCCGCAAAGGAGGTTAGATTCCCCGAATCGGAGACGCGGGATGGAGATGCAACCACCTTCCAACCGCATGCCGATGAAGATGACCGGCCGGACCGGACCGCGGAGAACCGGGAGCTGGGGAAGATCCTTTCGGAAGCGCTTGCCCGCCTTGACCCTGACTCCCGCTGGATTCTGCTTCTTTCGGACGTCGAGGGGTTCACAAACGAGGAAATCGCGGCGATGGCCGGAATCCCGCTTGGGACGGTGAAATCCAGGCTCCACAGGGCGCGGATGGCGGTCAGGAAAATCCTTGCGCCGGTGGTATGAAGGGTAACATGCGGATGGAATGCGAACGGATACAGGACCTTCTCTCCGACTTCCTCGACGGCTCGCTGCCGGATAGCGGCCGTGCAGGAGTTTCCGCCCACCTGCTGGAGTGCCGGGGCTGCTCGGCGGCGGCGGAAGGGCTGAAAAATACAATCGGTCTGCTTCGGACCCTCCCTCCGGACAAGGCACCTGCGGAACTGCTGGAGAGGATCCGGCGGGAAACGGCGCGGGGCGCACCCGCGAAGCCCTTGTGGAAAAAGATGTTCCTGCCGGCCCACGTGAAGATTCCCATCGAGGCCGCGGCCGCGATCCTGTTATTCATGCTGGTCTACGGGATCCAGAAGGGGGAATTCCCGGGTGTGGCCCCTCCCCTGCCAACCGCGCGGATGGAAACGGCCATACCCGGTACGGAGAAAGCGGCCGTGCCGGAAGCGGCCCCTTCGCGCGCGGCCGCGGCTCCCCGGCGAGTCGCCCGTGCGCCTGAAGCGGAACAGGGCGGCCGTGATGCCAAGGTCTTTGGCGGGAAATCGGACGGGCCGACGGGCGGCGCCGAGCCACGGCGCGAGCCGTCTCGAGGCGCGGCCGTCCCCGGTCATATCGCCGCCGCGCCCTCTCCTCCCGCGCTCCCGCATGCTCAGCCCGCTCTCCCCACGGTGCCGGCACAGCGGGCTAGCACTTCCGCCGAAACGATCCGCCCGGCGTCTCCCCGCGAGGAGAAATCCTTGAATGGCGCGCCCATTCGGCTGTTCGCCGCGCCGCCTTCCAGACTTATGCGGCCGGTTCCGCATGGCCGTGAAGTAACCTTGGAAATCGCCGCCCGAGACCGCGCGGGGCTTGAGGACCGGATCTCCGCGGCGGCGCTGCGGCTGGGAGGAACAGTCATCCGCGAGCCGGTGACCGGGGCCGCCGACATGCCGGCGAACGCTCATCGTCCCGATTCCGTGCGCGTAAGGTTGCCTGCGGATTCAACGGAGCCCTTCCTTGCAGGTCTTAGGAACCTGGGGACGATTCCTCCGGGAGAGTCCGCCGCATGGGCCGACCTTCCCGCCGGGCCGACGACCTGGACCGTCCTCTACACGGTGCGGATACGCGTCAGATGAAATCCCCACCCGCGTAGACGCGGGCGACTTCCTTCAACCTCTCCCGCTCTCGCAGATATTTCTCCTTCATCCCGATCAGCCATTCCCCGTGCGCCTTCCTTGCCGCAGGCCCGCGCCAGGAGTGGGCGGGCGGCCGCGTCGCGAGGCGGATCGTCCCCCCGTCCGGGGAAACGGACCCGTTTGCGCCGCAGAGCAGGCAGAAAACGCGGCTTCCGCCGCGAAACTCGAAATACGTCCCGCCGCACTCCGTGCAGGAAGGGTCTTCGGCCTGCGGCGCTCCCGGGGAAAAGAGCGCATCCGCCATTCGGGCTGCCGTCACCTTCCCCTCTTCCGACAGAAGCGCCTCCCCGGGAAGGGCGGCGTGGATCACCGCGCGGCCTTTAACCTCCATCCCCATCGCCCGGATGAAATTCTCCACTCCCAGCAGCGACGCCCCTTCCCCGTCCAATACTCCCGCAAGCGCGACCCCGACCGCCGGCTTGCCGGCAAGATCGTCAAGCCGCTTCCAGAACTGCAATCCCCGGTCCAGGAACCTCTGCAGGGAAGAGTGCGCGCCGAGCAGGTACACGGGAGCTGCGACTATCACGCCGTCCGCGGAGGCGATCGCGTCCAGGACCACCCGGAAATCGTCCTCGATAGGGCATTCCCCCATCAGGCACCGGTAGCACGCCTTGCACGGACGGATGTCCTTATCCACGAGCCGGACCATCGAAAGGCTCGCCTGCTCCGGCAGCCGCGCCGCGATCTCCTTCACCGTCAGCTCGCAGTTCCCAAGCTTTCGCGGGGATCCGATTACTCCAAGTACGCGCTTCATTTCGCCTCCTCGATTCCCTGGAACAGCGTGCTGTATTTCCGGCACCGGTCGAATTTAAGGTAGGGGACCACCTCCGCCGTCGACTCCCGGCTCATCGGGAGGAACTTGCCCTTGGCGCGGACGCGTACCTCCCCGCCGCTGACGAGCTCCCCTTCGCCGTAGGCGATCCTGCCGGCGTCCCGAACCAGTCGGCTGCGGACCTCGATCTCCTCCCCGACCGGGACCGGGGCGATGTATTTCACGGTCAGCTCGCCGGTGAGGTACATCCGCTGCGATCCCCCGAAGACCGTCGCCGCCCAGCCCATCGATTCGTCGAGCAACGCCGCGAGGACGCCGCCGTGGGCCACGTTCCTGTAGCCGTTCACGTGCCGGGGAAGCGTGATCCGCGCGCGCACCTCGCCATCCTCCACGAAGAACTTCAGGCGGACCCCACAGGGGTTCTCGTCCCCGCAGAGGAAGCATCCCGAGGAATGGGGAAGGTACTCCTTTTCCGTGGAAATCATCGTTTCTCCTCTCGCAGCGATCCCTGCCAGGTACCCCGGCGCGCCAGCTCGGCTGCGACGTCGCGCGACATTTCCCGGCTGCCCTTCTCCCAGGACGGGTCCAGCAGGATCCCCCGCGGAGCCGTCCCCATAAGCCGGAGCACCGCGACCTCCGGACAAAGCCGCTCCAGGAAGTCCGCGCATGCGTCGACGTATTCCGCATACCCGGGCACCCGTACCTCGCCCCTCCTCCAGGGCTCCTCTAGCCCACTCCCCGCCACGACGTGCAGGTGATGCAGCTTCACCCCCTGCACCCCCAGTCCGGAGAGGAACCCCGCCGCCGCCACGAAATTTTTCCTCGTGTCCCCCGGGAGGCCGTAGATCATATGAGCGGTGGTGTCGATTCCCCTGCTTCTCACGGCGGCAACCGCCTCCTCGAACTCACTCACGGTGTGTCCCCGGTTGATCCCGGCGAGAACGTCATCGGATATCGACTGTAGACCGATCTCGACCGACACGTACCGGTCGCGCGCTATCGCGCCGAGGACATCCAGGACCGGCGGCTCCAGGCAGTCAGGCCTGGTCCCCACCACGATCCCGACCACGTCCGGATGGCAGAACGCCGCGAGATAGAGGCGCTCGAGCTCCTCCGGAGCCGCATGGCTGTTCGTGTACGGCTGGAAATAGACGAGCAGGCGGCGGAACGCGCCGAGCCTGCCGCTGGAGGCGATCGTCCGGCGGACCTGTTCCTCCACGGGCCTGCCCGGGTAGAGGATCCCTTCCGTAAAGGAAGCATTGTTGCAGTAGGCGCAGCCACCGGTCCCCTTCGTGCCGTCGCGGTTAGGGCAGGTGAGCCCCGCCTCCACGCTGATCCTGGCCACCGGGCCGCCCAGGCGCCGGCGGAGGAACGACGCGTAGTTGTGGAACCTCAGCTCCGGATGGATGGGGGGGAACAGTATGTCGCTCCGTCAGCCGCCGATGCGGGACATCGGTTCGTCCACGGACGACCCGCCGCACAGGTCGTGGCCTTCCGGTTTCGTGGCCACTGCCCGCATGAAGAGGGCCGCCACTTCACGGTCGTCCTTTCCTTCCCGCAGGGCTGACCGCAAATCCACCGTCTCCTTCGCGAACAGGCAGTTTCTCAACAGGCCGTCGGCCGATATCCGCAGCCGGTTGCAGCCGGAGCAGAATTTCCGCGAGATGGGCGAGATGATCCCCAGCGTGCCTGCGAAACCGGGAATCCCGTAAGTGACCGCCGCGGACGGCATCCCGTCGACCGCAACGCGCACGCCGGGCAGGGACAGGATGCGATCGAGGATCCGGTCGGAGGAAACGTATCCTTCCGACGGGAGGCAGCCCACCGGCATCCGCTCGATGAAGCGCACCTCGACCGGCTTCTCCCTCGCCATCCCGATGAAATCGTCGACTTCTCCGGGGAGCAGCCCGTGAAGGAGGACGACATTGATCTTCACCGGGTGAAGGCCCGCGGAAACCGCGGCGTCGATCCCGGACAAGACATCGGATAGCCGGTCGCGGCGTGTGATCTCCGCGTACCGGTCGCGGCTGATCGTGTCGAGGCTTATATTGACGCGTCCAAGTCCCGCCCGCCGGAGCGGGACCGCGACCTCGGCGAGCCCGATCCCGTTGGTGGTCATGCACAGATCCCTGATGCCGGGTATGGCGGAAAGCCGGCGAACGAACTCCACTACGCCCCTGCGGATCAGCGGTTCGCCCCCCGTGATCCGGACCTTGCGGACTCCCAGGGATACCGCCACATGGACGCAGCGGAGCAATTCGCCATAGTCGAGAATTTCCCCGAAGGGTTTCAGCGGGATTCCTTCGGGGGGCATGCAGTAGACGCACCGGAGATTGCACCGGTCGGTGATGGACAGGCGCAGATAATCGACACGGCGGCCGATGGGATCGCGGAGCATTGGTTTATTTTATCAAAGCGGGCGCGGGAGATGGGGAAGGGAATCGCCCGGTCAGCTCGCCGCGGTGTTCCCGGATTTCCCGCAGCACGTTCTCCGGGCAGGCATCCGAGTTCCGGCACAGCGTTTCCGCCTCGGCGAACGCTTCCCCTGCGGCTCCGGGCCTGTTTGCCCTCATCAGGAGAACCCCGAGCGTGTCCAGGAATTCGGGCCGGCGGCCGGCGGGTTCCGAAACGACGGCCTCCATCCGCGCCATCGCTTCTTCCGTTCCCTCTCCGGACAGGATGGCGCACCATGCGAGATTATTCGTGGTCTCGGCGTCCCTCGGCAGGATCTCCAACGCCAGGAGATACTCCGCGCGGGCCTGCTCATAATCCTTTTTCGCCAGGAAAACGTTGCCAAGGTTCACGCGGGCCCGGAAGTGGTTTTTCTCCTTGCGGAGGGCGCGCTCGTATTCGCGCTTCGCCAATTCGAGCTCCCCCTTCCGCTCGTAGGCGACTCCCAGCTCGACGTGCTCGGCGGCCGTCAGCGGATCCTCGAGCACGATGATCGTCGGCATCCGGGAGCACCCGCAAGCAAGCATCAGGACCAGCAGGATCGGCAGCGCGCGAAGCATTACCTGGCCTCGCGGCGGACGACAAGCGCCAGCCGGCCCATCCTGGCCCACTGCGAATCAAGAACGGAAATAGGTATGACCTTCCCCTCCTCGCGCCCGGAATGCGCTACGACACCGTCTTTCGTCCACCCGTACGCAAGCAGGTAGTGGGGGCGGCTCAGGACCCAGGTCCCCAGGTCTACAAGCAGGATAACGGGGACTCCCGCGGAAATAAGCTCCTTGAGCCGCTTAAGGTCCAGATCGGCGATTTCCGCCGCAAACCCGCGCCGCCTCGCAGCCGCCGCCAGATCGGTGATCAGCGTCCCCTTCAATCCCGCGGTGCGCGTTTCGCCCACGAGCGACGAAGTCGACGCATCGCCTCCCATGAACCGCAGAACCATAGCGAGGGATGAAGGCCCGCACGTGTCTTCCTCCTGGGGCAGGAAGGGGACGCCGCTGATGACCGCCGCATCCGAGGTTTGCGCTTCCGTCCCACGGACCGCCTGGATCCCGCCGCATCCCCCCAAAATCAAAAAGGCGCCGCCCAGCAGCAGGGCGGCGCCCGGAAACCGTTTCCTTCCTGTCAACGAACCACGATTTCCTTGTTCATGAGCTTCAGGATGACGATGATGAGGATGACCAGGATCGCTAGCCCGATGAGAAGGCCGAAGGTGCTGTCGGCGCCCACCGCAACCCGGTCGGTCAGCGACGCGAGACGGTGCAGGTCGCTTTCGCTCATCGAACGGACCTTCGCCATCGCCTCCTCCGGGGAAACACCGTAGTCCACCAGCTTCTGCATAACAACCTTGCTCTCAAGGAACGCCTGCACCTTTGCGATCTCCGCCGCCCGGAGCTCTCCCGCCTCCGCCGCGCGGGAGGCGATCACGCCCGCCTCCGCCACTCCCCGCATGGATCCCAGAACTCCCATCCAACCCGCCATCGCCAGAGCCATTACGAAAAACCATCCCGCCTTCCGAATGGATGCCATCTTCCCCCTCCTTAGAAGGTATTGAAACAACGTTGAGAAATGACTTTGGAACTATCTTCGCAGATATCAACTCGGCAGGTCAACCACAGATCAGCGATACCTGGAAAGCGCGAGGTCCAGCTCCTCCAGGGCCTTGTCCATCGCGCCCTGCAAGGCGGCAGGGTCCTTGCGGCCGGCCTGCTCCGCCCGCTCCATGATCTTCTCCCAATTCCGCCCGTCTTCACGCAGGCGCTCGATGTATGCGTTGAACAGCGTCGCGAGGAACACGGCCTGGTCCCCTTCGCGGAATCTCACCGGTTTCAGAATGTCCCCAAGTATGTGGCTTTCGATGACCCGGCTCATCTTGTATAGCGGTCCCACAACCTTGTGGAGCGTATAGACGCAAAGCACCGCCATGGATCCGCAGACCAGCAGGACGTAAATCAGAGCGGAGAAGGAGACCATCGGCAGGGCGAACTCCGTCAGGTGGCGCAGGGCGAAAAACACGCTGGTGTAATCGCCTTCGAGCGGCCTCGAGAAAAAGAAAAACATCATGGCGAAAAGGAACAGCGCTCCGAAGGCGAAAATGCACGAGAGCAGGATGAGGAACCGGAGCTGGAATCCCCTGTCCGCGACCGGCATTCTGCTGACGGCAGCGCGGTCCGTCACGGAGCCACCCTCCCGATCCTCCCCTTAATGTCCTCCCACCTGCGACGGTACTCCTCCGGCGACGCTGAGCCGGACCTTAGAAACGCAAGGTCTTCCTTCATTTCATCTATCCTGGAGAGCGTGTGTGACCGTGCGGCATCCAGCCGCTCCCCGAAGGAAACCATCTCCTTGAGGCCCGGCACATTCGCGGGCGTGGAGAGATCCCCTTCCGCCGACATCGCCAGGACATCGGCCACCCTGTTGATTCCCGCCCGGATCCTGCGGATCAGCAGGAAGAATGCAAGGAAACTGACGGCAAGGACGCCCAGGAACAGGCAGGCGAGATGGGTCTTCAGGATTTCTTCCACGATCTGGTACGGCGTCCGGATCATGAAATGCCCCCGGTAAGTGGAGTCCCAGAGAGCCAGCCGGATATCCTCGTAGACAAGTCCGGAGAACAACGCGGCCCCCACGATGACGATCGCGGAGAAGAACAGCGCCGTACCGCCCTGGACCCGGGGGTTGATGAAGACGATCTTCCGGCGATTTTCGGGGCGCGAGGTCATAGTTTCTTATGACACCTGTCGCACAGCATGGCGAAACCTCTCACAGGATCGGATACCCTCAGAAAGTATGTCCTGTAATATGCGGAGACCCCCGAGGGAGGAGTCATCGGCTCCGGTTTCTGCGTCGGGTGGGCCTTCACCGTCGCAAGGAAGGGGCCATGCGCCTTGTGACAGGTCAGGCACATGAGTTTCCCGTCGTCGTCGAGGGGAAACTCCGCGGGGATCTTCATTTTCAAGTACTTGTCCCTCGGGCGTACCTGGACCGGATGCGTGCTGCGCCCCAGCTGCTCGTCATTGTGGCAGCCGCGGCAGTAATCGGTGCAATCCGCCATAAACCGCGCCGTTTCCAGATTTCCGCGGTAATAGACATGGCACTTCGCACACTGGTCGGGTTTTCCGAAGAGGGAATGCGGGTTATAACGCGGGTCGAACTGCGTGGCCATTACCAGATACGAAATCAACGCAATCGAGAGGAGGAAAAGCAAGATCCACGAAACCCGCCTGGGTGCCTTCGCGGTCAAGGGCTCCTCTCTCAACGGCGCGCGATTTCCCCCCTCGGTTATATACCATATTCCCCGGCAGAAAACCCCATGGCTTGAGAATGTCATCCAAGGCGGGAGCAGCTGGAATCAATATGCGTCGAAATGCTTCCCGCTCAAAGGATCCGGACGGGCATCACGATCATCGGCAAGCCCGCGAAGACAAGCTTCTTCTGCGCGAGGAACGCCGTCTGGTTGTGCAGGAAGCGGGTAACGAAC
>JAENIX010000027.1 GCA_016844415.1 Actinomycetota bacterium
TCCGCTCCGTAAGGCCCCTCGAGGAATGGGCGGCAAGATCGTGCGGCCCGAGGTAAGCCTCCACTTCCACGATTTTGCCCACGCGCTCGACGCCACGCGAAACATTGACCAGGTATTTACCGAGCAATTCGCCGGCGACCGTGACCGTGTCCCTGTCGTAGAACTCCCTCGGCAGCTTTCGCAGGGAAAGCGGCTTCGCGGAAACCGCGTGAGAACGATTCAACGGACCCCGAGCATCCCTTGCTTCAGATCCTCGTCCGCCGGCTTCTGCCCGACATATATGAGCAGGATCGCGTTGGGAAGCTTCGCCGACTTGACCGTCCCCAGCACATTGCCGTTGTGCCTGGCGATCACCGTCCGGTCGGCGCCAAGGACCATGTCGACCGTGTCCCCCTTCACGAAATCGCTTTTGAAGAAGGACAGGAAGGCATTCGCATCCGCGGACGCGGCAACGTCCGGGGAATTGTTGGCGAACCCTTCGGCAAACGTCTCTGTGATCTTCTCCTTCTCCACCTTGCTGTGCAGAAAATTCATCCTGATGAGCTTGTCGTCAGGGTTCTGCAGCAGCTCGGCGGGCGAGGAAACCTTCTTCGAGGTATACAACGAGCCGATGTACACCTTGAAGAATAACTTCTTCCTGATCCCGTACCCGTTCAGCGCAAAAGTCTTTGACGGTCGGATCGAGCGCGACGCCCGCCACCTCTACCGCATGGACGTTCGCGGAAAGCAGAAGGAAGGAAAGGACGAGGAGCATTCTTTTCATGGAATCCCTCCGTTGCGGTGATATTTGAACAATTCTATACCGATTCCGCCGAAAATTCCCCTTTTGCAGGACCCGCCATGGACGGTCAGCGAAGAATGTCGTCGATCGCCTTCAGGGCGGCAAGGGAGCCGACCGGCATCGACAGGTGAGGCGCGTCGATCCACGGTTCACGTGGGTTTATACGGACGACCGTCACTCCCCGCCTTCGTCCGAGCCGCTCGCTGATATTCCGTATCGTCGGTATCGCCGTGCCGGCGCCGACGACAACCGTCCCGCGGCCCATGTTTTCCTCGAGGAACATCTCGAATTCGCCCTCCTGCCGATCTGTTCGGTGGCTCAACCACGAGAAATCGCCGAACATGAGGATATTGGGCCTGGCGACGCCTTCGCACCTGACGCAACGCGGAATACGCATCGCGTGCATGGTTTCGAGGTCCACCGGAATCTCCTCGACGAAGGGCCAGATCTCGCCGGTGCAGGACTGAAGGCATTGCAGGTAGTGAATGGATCCGTGGACCTCGAGCACGCTTTCTTCCCTGAAACCCGCCTTCTGAAACTGGCCGTCAACGTTTGAGGTGACGATGAAATGCTTCAGGCGAAACCTTTCGATCCATCTCCGTAGTATCCCAAATCCCTCGTGCGGCTCCGTCGAGCGGTAGAGGTTCGCCCGGTGGCCGTAGAACCCCCAGCCGAACTCCGGGTCGCGGATGAAATGCGCCGGGTTGGCGGCTCCCACGAATGTGACCCCGAGCCGCTCGTACATCGGATAAGCATTCCAGAACCCCTTCTCCCCGCGAAAATCGGGCAGTCCGGAGTCAACCCCCATTCCCGCCCCGGAGGTTACCACCAGTACCTCGGCCTTCCCGACCGCATCGGCTGCGAATCGGATTGCTTCGTCCGGACCCATACCCAGCATGATAATGCCTATAAATATAAACTTTCCAGCTTGTTTTCCGATAAGGATTTATAGACGACCGGTGGGGCCGTTCACTTTTTCACATGGCCGGCAACACCGTGTAATAAAAGAGTAAATTACCATCGGCAGGAGAACATGGAGTCTTTCCCTTTCCTGGCAGCTAAAGTCATCCTTCTGTTGCTGGCGGTTGCTTTGCTCGCAGAGTATCTCTCCCGAAGACGCGCATTGCAAGGGGAGTCGGCTCAAAACAAAGCAAGGCAGCAACAGTTGATGGAATTCTCCCATGAATTGAAAACCCTGAAGAGGAACTTGCTCCGCAAGACCGAAATCGCCGAGATGATCCCGCTGATCGCAAAAAAACTCACATTTACCGATAAGCTATCCGATGATGCGTTCCCCGCCATCGCCGTTCGGGCCGCCAAGGACTTCTTCCATGCCAAACAGGCAGGGTTCTTCGTCCCGATAGAAGGTTCTCCCGATTATACATTGGAAGTCGGCGTCGGTTTCCCCCAGGACTGGCAGGGGAAGATCATGATCAAGTCAGACGAGGGGATACTGGGCATGGCGCTCCAGAAGAAGCTGGTAATCTCGCGGCTGGACTCCCTTTCATCTTCAGGCCGGAGATTATCGCAAACGTCGCTGGAGAACCTGAACGTGGTTCCCGACTTCGTCGCCCCGGTGTTCGGTATTTCCGGAATCACGGGGGCGCTCGTGATCGCCGGCAGTCCCTTGAATCTCGAAGAGGAGCGGAAATACATCTCGATGCTGGCGGACCTCCTGTCCACGGCAATAAAGCACGCAAATCTGGTTGACTCTACCGTCACGAAGACGTGGGTCGATCATCTGACCGGCTTGTCGAACAGACTGTATTTCATGCAGAGGTTCGAGAGCGAAATACGGAGAGCGGAAAATTACGGCGAGCCCATGGCGCTGTTCATGTTCGACATCGACGAGTTCAAGAACATCAACGACAGTTACGGACATGCCGCAGGGGACCAGGTGATCAAGAAGCTGGCCGAAATAAGCCGGCTGAACACCAGAAGCTCGGACCTTGTGGGCCGATACGGCGGCGATGAATTCATGGTCCTGATGACGTCTTCGAACAGGGAGCAGGCACAAACGTATGCGGACAAACTCAGGGAAAAAATCTCCTGTACCGATATCCGGATCCCGGGATATCCCAATCCCGTCAGGCTGACGATCAGCGGCGGTCTGGCTGTATATCCCTCCAACGGGCTGTCGACCACCGAGTTGCTAAACGCTGCCGACTCCGCTCTCTACGACGCGAAGCGGAAAGGGCGGAACAAAATGGTTGTCGCACAGTCCCTGGGGCTGGACGGCGCAATCATTCCCGGACATGGGCCGGAAGAGGAAAAACCGATCCCATCGGACTTAGTAGGAGAGATTCTCCGCGAGGTGGACATCCCCCTTCCGAAGAAAATCGTTAACAAAGGATATCCTCCCGAAAGGTAAAGTTTTTCACAATTTATGAAAATGTGAAAAATATTTCCCCCTTCGGCAAACCAATCCTGTTCGGCATTTTTATCATATATATTAATTATTTATAACGTTTTAGTCGTTTGGCCCATATTTTGCTGTTATTTTAGGTATGTATTTCTACCCTGTATATCGTTACCGCAGCAACTCCGACGATTTCTTCGTCCGGGTGGGTTCCATCCGGGGGTTTGAAAGGTCAGGCGGTTGGCCTGGGGTCTTCTCTTCCTTGCTGATCGAAGCCAAGCGGATCTTTTCCCTCGGAGCGGACGACGTCATCCTGCTCGGGCCATCGCCTGTCGCATCGTACACACATTCTTCCCGTTCTCCGGAGACATCCGGCAAGGATGCCTGAATCGTTGGTCAGGGAAGGATCGTCAGGATAGTCTCATAAACCGTACAGAGGGAGCGTTTCGCCCATGGGGTCTTACACCGTCTACCAGGTGGACTATGGAAAGAAAATAAAAATCCCTATCGGTGCGGTTACTGAACGCCGGAAAACGGAACGCGGCAACAACTTCTTCGACCTGTTGCGTTTCGCGAGGACCAAGTACGCAAAAACACCAGAAGAAGGGCTGCGTATCACGCTTGGAAGGACGAAAATCAATAGCAAGGAGTATTATTTAATAAGTTAGCGCGATCTCTTTTGACAGCCCTCCTGCAGCCGGTACAGAATCACAGATAATGGAATCTCCGGACCACAGGCCCGCGGTTTCGCTTTTCGGAGCATCCCCCGCAACGGTCGTTGCGGGCGGCCGCCGCATAGAGATCGCGTGGCACGGCCCGGGGCCCGCGGATGCCCCCACGCTCGTCTTCCTGCACGACGGGATCGGGTGCGTCGCCACATGGCGCGATTTCCCCGCCGCGCTTGCGCGCGAGACGGGTTGCGGCGCCCTCGTTTACAGCCGCGCGGGGTACGGCGGCTCCGATCCCGTGTCCCTTCCGCGCCCGCTTACCTACATGCACGACGAAGGCTTCGACGCGCTCCCGGAAATCCTCGATACGGCCGGCGTCCGCACCGCCTTTCTCGTCGGACACAGCGACGGGGGCTCCATCGCGCTCCTCCACGCCTCGACGCCTCGCGCCCACCCCCGCGTACATGGACTGCTGCTCGAAGCGCCGCACGTGTTCGTCGAGGACACCACGATCCGCGCAATCGAGAATGCGCGCGATGAATTCGTCGGCGGCGGATTGCGTGCGAAACTTCAGCGACACCACGGGGCAAACGTCGACTGCGCATTCTGGGGGTGGAACCTCGCCTGGCTGAACCCCGGGTTCCGGGAATGGAACATCGAGAAGTATCTTCCCGCAGTCACGGTCCCGGTGCTGACGGTGCAGGGCCTCGACGATCCGTACGGGACGCTTCTCCAGGTGGACGCCATCGAGCGGCAATGCGGCGGGCCGACCAGTCGCCATATACTCGAGGGATGCCGCCACAGACCCCATCGCGACAGGCGCGAATCGACGCTTACCGCGATGGCCGCGTTCGTCCGCGAGATATCCGGCAGGTAGTAATTCCCTAATCCAGGTCGATGTCACGGAGCGGCTTCGGGGCGGGTTCGTCCTTCGCCTTTTCCATGAAATCCTTGAATTTCTTATCCATCGTCGCGCCGCGACCCTTGTCCGCCTCCACGATCTGCCGGAACTTCTCCTGGATGCGTGACGACTCCTCCTTGAGGACCTGATGGGCATCCTTGAGGTCGGCCTCCTTGCGCGCGTTGGCGGGCTGCCGGCTTTCGATGACGACTCCCTGCCCGGCATCGATGAAAAGCTGCGTCGCGCAGCACGGACATTCCACCTTGAGGACTTGCGGGTTCTTTCCCGGATCAGACATGTTTCTCCCCTCCCCTTGCCGCGACCGATTCGCTTTCAAGTTACCATTTCCGACGCCGGAAAAGGAACGATGGGATTGCAGAAATATGGCGATAGGTTATCATCACGCTGGACCATGAAACTGCTGCGCCCCCGCAACGTCTTCTTCCTCCTCGCCGGGTTCCATATCGTCCGCCTTCTCCTCGCCGCGCGCCTGCCGTTGATCCCGGACGAGGCGTACTACTGGTACTGGTCGCTGCATCCGGACGCAAGTTACATGGACCATCCGCCTATGATCGCCTATCTCATCGCCCTTTCGACCGCCCTTGGAGGGAACACGGAGTTCTTCGTCCGGTTGGGGGGTCTGGTCCTGACGGCCCTCGTCCTGTGCATCCTGTATCTCACGGGACGTTCGCTCTTCCCGGAAAAACGGGAGACATCCTGGAATGTTCTCCTCCTTTTCAATGTGACGATCCTGTTTTCGGCCGTATGCCTCGTCAACACGCCGGACACGCCGCTCATATTCTTCTGGACCATCGCAGTCTACTGCGGAAGCCGAATCATGAAGGGGGGGGCGGCGTCCTGGTGGTATGCCTGGGGAGCCGCGCTTGGGCTCGGACTGTTGAGCAAGTACACGATGATCCTCATCGTCCCCTGCACGTTCGCATTCCTGGCCGCTTCGCGCGAAGACCGTCGATGGCTTTCCCGGAAGGAGCCGTACCTGGCCCTCGTCCTGGGATTTGTCCTCCTTGCCCCCGTGATCCTCTGGAACTGGAAACACGATTGGGTCTCCTTCGCATTCCAGCTACACCACGGATTCTCCCCTGTCCCGCAGGCCGCCGCCCCCAAGCTTCTGTCGTACTTCGCCGGACAGGCGGGATTCGTCACCCCTCTCCTGTTCCTTGCCTTCGTCATCGCCAGCGTGACTGCGCTCCGCGCGGTCTTCAGGGACGGGAACAGAACCCATCTCTACCTGTTGCTCCTTTCGTGGCCCGTCATCCTGTTTTTCGCGGTCAGCACCATAAGGGGCCATATCGCGGAGGCGAACTGGACGACGCCTGCCTACATCGCGGGCATCCTTCTGACCCAATCCGCCTACGAGAAATATTTCGAGGCGAGCGCCGGACACCGCAGGTTCTACATCGCCGCCGTCGTTCTTGCGCTATCGGCGAACATCCTCCTCCACCTGCACCTGGTCCATCCGTATCTCCCGGTTCGACCGGAAAAGGACATAACCAGGCGGTTCCACGACTGGCCGGGATTGGGGCGCATGCTCGAAACCTTCATCCGGGAGAATCCCGACAAGAACGGATACTTCCTCGTATCCGATACGGGAACGACCGTGGCGGAGGCCGTCTTCTACACCGGGGGGAAATACACGGGGGTCGACCTCTTCAGGCCGGAGCGGTACCTCTTTCTGAAAGATCCGGAGAAGCTGCAGGGAATGGATGCGATCATCCTCACACATCAGTCCCCGGAGTTCGCGCTGAACGCGTTTGCACCCCACTTCGGGAGCGTCGAGGCGGTGGGACGGCGGCCCTACATGTACCGCGGGAAGGAGATCGTGAGGTTAAGCGTCAACATTCTTCTGGGAAAAGATTATCGGGGAGACTTCCCGGAACAGCGGGAACGGCGGGAGTAATGAAAATCCACCGGCCTACTTTTGTTCTTCCCTTTCCCGGAGCGCGAATGTCCACCGGTGATTCATGAAAAAGTTGACGGCGGCGGACAGCCCGACGGCGATCAGGTTCGCCGCCAGGTAGTGGAGCGAAAGCGCAAGCACCTTGGTGAGGAGGAACTGCACCGCGATGGCCAGCCAGCAGGCGACGTAATACTGCCCCATCTGGGTGAAGAACCCCTTCCCTTCCTGATCCTTCCGGTCTCCCCAGGTCCACATGCGGTTCCACAGAAAGTTGTTGAAGGTGGCGACGGCGATCGCGGCCGCAAGCGATAGTGAGAGACGCCCCTGCTCCGCCCGGATCCCGCGGAACAGATACTCCTGCCCCAGGTAAAGAACGGCGAAGTTGACGATCACCCCCGAAGATCCCACGGCGCCGAATTTTACGAAACGGTACCGAAACAGGAAGCCGATTCCCGGCAGCTCAGCGGCCCGGTCCCGGCGGTCCGCGCCGTTTCCCGCTCCGCTCATCCCTTTCCCCGGAGAAGCTCCAAGGCATGATCGACAACGGTCCGCGGCGAGATGGATTTCATGCAGAGATTGTCGCCGTCGCAGGGGGAATTGCGGTGATTGTAGGCGGTAAGGCAGGGGGAACAGGATAGCGATGAGAAGAGGTTGACCGTCTTGTCGTTATGGACCCCGTAGAGGGCCGGGGTTTCCGGACCGTACAGGACGATGGCCGGGATAGGTGTCATAGCGGAAAACTGCCCCGGGCCGCCGTCGTTAGCTATCAACAGGCGCGACATGTGGAACAGCACCATCAATTCCCGCACATTCGCCGTGTATCCCGCAAGGTTTACGCACGCAGGGCTTTCGCATTGCGCCCGGATCGCTTCTCCCAGCTTCCTGTCCGCCGGAAGCCCGGTCACGCAAACGGCATAATCGAGCGCAAGGAGTTCCCTGGCGACCGAGATGTAGTGTTCAACCGGCCATGCACGGATCGGAAGTATCCCCCCGCCCGGATTCATGAGGATCAGCTCTTTCCCCGTGAGAGAGGGATAATCTCGGTACAGGCGCTCTCTCATCGCATCCAGCTCCCCAGCCTCCGGTTCCATCTTCGGATATTCGAAACGGATGTCCCTCTCCGGCAGCTTGTTCGCCGGCTCCGCATCCGAATCCAGGGTATCCACCATATCAACGAGCTGACGCGCTATGTGGTGGTAAGGGTTGTAGAGTACAGGCCGGTTGATGAAGCTTCCGCGGTACAGTCCCTCCTGCGTGTACGGGTGAAACCCCGCCCGGACCGGCGCACCGCTCATGAAGGAAAGGATGCTGGATGCGCGAGCGAAGAGCTCGCAGTCTATCGCCACGTCGACGCCGATTCCGCGCATCCGGCGCCAAACGCCAAGGCTGTCCGCCGCGAAGTCCGCGAAGGAGCCGTCCCGGATGGTCAGTATGTTCCCAGGAGGAACGACGGCGAGGATCTCGAGCATTTCACGGTTCCGCTCGAAGAGCAGCACGTGGACCGACGCATGAGGGAATCTCTCGGAGATCCGCCGGAACATCGGTGCGGCGAGGACGAGGCTCCCCATCTCCGACAGAAGTATGACGAGGATGTTTTTCGGCTTGCCGTTGCGTTTCGGTGGACCGTCCCGGCGCGGAAGCAGCGACAGGGCCCGGCAAAGCAGAGTGCCGATGCGCCGGTCGACGAACCGCTGAAATCTCATGTCCACTGTTTTATTTGTCCGGAAATGGCGATTTCACACTTTAAGATATCACGCCGGCCCGGTCAAGTCAGGGAAGCATAGCGTGCCATTGCGCTTTGTATCGTCTAATCCCTGGTAACGATATGCGGCTTATTTTTCCATCGTGAATTCCTGCATGTCGAACCAGAAACCTGTCTGACCGAGCGAGTCTATCTCGGCGCGCAGTATTTTCATGTGAAGCTCCTCTTCCTTTGCGAGGGAGAGGAACATTTCCTTGGCCTCCGCTGATGTCGCCTTGGCGGCCAGGTCCAGGTAGAAATTGTTCGCGATGATCTCGCGTTCGACCGCGATCTCGAGGATACGGACCTCGTCGACCTTCTCCAGCCCTTTAATCTGGATATCCATGCCCGGATAGGCGCTGGATGCGAACACCGCCGCCACGGCCTCTATCTCCTCGGCCTTCGGCAGCAGCCAAGGCTGGCCGCGCAGGATATTTACCAGGTGCTTTTCGAGCTTGGTCATGTGCCCCACTTCGTCGTCCGCAAGATTGATCAGTACGCTCTTCGCTTTTTGATCCTTTACAGCCTTCGCGAACTTGATGTAAGCGCTGATGGCTTCCTTTTCGCGGTGGATTCCACGATGAATTACGGCTACCGCTTCGGACGTCTTCATGTCATGACCTCCACGTTTTATTAATTGCACGTTCGATGAACGGAATACGCGATGCGTTTCAACTGTTTTCAAGTGCCACTATTCAATACGGTATCTTGACCATCCTGTCCCCTTCGCGGAAATAATCCGCTGAAACCATCATGTTCAGAGG
>JAENIX010000215.1 GCA_016844415.1 Actinomycetota bacterium
CCGCCTGAAGGGAGACACCGATCTCGCCGGATTGATCGTGGTCGTTTCCACCGCGGCTTCCGCCTTCACTATTTCCGGCTGGCTCTTTTTCCTGAGGGCTATGGGATGGTGAGAGGACGGTCCGCGGGCTTTATTAAGGAAGGAGGACGACGATCACTTTCTTCGGGCCGTGCGCGCCGATCGTAAGCGTCTGCTCGATGTCGCCGGTGCGGCTTGGCCCCGTTATGAAGGAAATGGTACGGGGAAGATCTTCCGAAAGCGCCGCGAGGCACTCCTCCATCCTGTCCACGAAGGCGGCAGGCGAGAGAATGGCGACGTGGACGTCGGATATCAGGCCAGGGAGCAGCGTTTTCCCCTTTTGTCCGGATTGAACTAATGTGCCCGTTTCGGCGATGGCGAATTCCGCGGTCTGTATTCCCGCCGACGCCGGCGCGGACACCATGCGGATCTCGCCGGGGGACGCCAGCCTGAACGGACCGAAAGGCACCAGGGTTTCCGCCACCAGCCGTGCGCGTTCGTCACCCGGGGGGGAAAAGAGCGCCGTGACCCCCGAAATCCGGAGCGCTTCCCCAAGTTCGGGAAGAAGGGGATCCAGGGAAGGACCCGCCAGGAAATTGCCGCCCTGCGACTCGAACATATTCCGGAACCTGGCGATCCGGTCCGTAACGCTCTGTGCCGCTTCACTGCCCGCCGCCGCTCCGGACGCGGGATTATTGGCTTCGTGTCCCCGCAACGCGACCGCGATCCGGCTGAGCAGCTCTTCCTTGCGGCCTACCGGTTCCATGGACGGATCCCCCGTTGCTTCTTCCAGAGCTTGCGGAACGGCTGGGGTGCGGGTGCGGGGAAGTCCCTTCGGTCGGTCCAGCCGGAGAACCTGAACGGAAGCCAGGGGGCCTTCCCTTCCTTCAAAAAAACACTGGAGATCACGCCGGCTATCCGCTCAAGCGCCTCCAATATCCCCGCGCGGCTCATCACGGCGGCGTAGCCCTTCATCCCGAACACCTCGGCCGGGTCTTTCAGCCCCCGGTCCCGCTCGTCCGCCCGCAGTTCCAGCAGAAGCCCGGGTATCGGGATCTTGACAGGGCATACGTCCGCGCAGGCGCCGCAAAGGGTGCTGGCGTTGGCGAGGGGAATACCTTCGGCGAGGCCTGTCATGAGCGGCGTCAGCACGGAGCCTATCGGGCCGGGGTAGGTCCAGCCGTAGGCGTGCCCTCCGACGCTCTGGTAGACCGGGCAGATGTTCAGGCACGCGCCGCACCGGATGCACTTGAGTATGTCGCGGTACTTCCCCTTCAGGATGCCGCTCCTGCCGTTGTCCAGAAGTATGATATGCAGTTTTTCCGGCCCCTCGGGATCCTCCGGCCGCTTCACGCCGGTCAGCACGGAGACGTAGGTGGAGATCGGCTGGCCCGTCGCGCTGCGGGGCAGAAGGCGCAGGAAGACGGGAAGGTCCGAAAGCCGCGGGATGACCTTCTCTATCCCGGCTATGACAAGGTGGACGCGGGGCAGGATCGTCCCCATCCGTCCGTTTCCCTCGTTCGTCACAAGCGCTATGGAACCGGTGTCCGCGCACAGGAAGTTGGCGCCGCTCACGCCCATCCCGGCTGAAAGGAACTTCTCCCGCAGGCGCCGCCGCGCAATTGCTACGAGCTCCGGGATTTTATCGGTGTACGGCTCGCCAAGTTTTTCCACGAAGAGCCGTGAGACCTGCTCCCGTGTCTTGTGGACCGCCGGCGCGATGATGTGGGAGGGCGGTTCCCCCGCCAGCTGGACGATGAATTCCCCGAGGTCTGATTCCACGACCTCCACGCCTGCGGCCTCCAGCGCACTGGTAAGATCTACCTCTTCGCCGACCATCGATTTCGACTTGACGGCAAGCGTTACCCCTTCCTCCTTCGCTATACGGGCCGCGATCTCGCGAGCTTCCGCCCCGTCCCGCGCCGCGTGGATGACGGCGCCGCGCCTTTCCGCCTCGTCGATAAAACGGCCGAGGTGGTGGTCGAGGCGGTCCAGCGTCTCTCTCTTGATCCGGGAGCCCTCGTCCCGTGCGGCCTCGAAGCCGGGGAACGCGGCCACGGAGTCCGCGCGGGCTCCCACGAACTTTCCGGTCGTCCTGGAAATGGAGGCCTGGAGCGTCGCGTCGGAGAGCGCTTTTTCGGAGCGGCGGTAGAAGAATCGAGAAAGCGGCTCCATCAGGATGGGACCTCGAAGTCCCCGGCAAGTATCTGGGCCAGGTGGATCGGTTTCACGGGGTATCCGGACCTGGATATCATCCCGCCGATGTTCATCAGGCACCCGATGTCCCCGGAGGTGACGAACTGGGCCCCCGTCGCGAGAATCCGCTCGATCTTGTCTTCGGCCATGCGGCAGGAGATGTGGGGGTACTTGATGGAGAAGACTCCGCCGAACCCGCAGCACCGGTCGCTGTCTTCCATCTCCACGAGATTGACCCCGGGGATGGAACGCAGCAGCTTTCGCGGCGCCTCGAACACGCCCAGGCCCCGCCTAAGGTGGCAGGAGTCATGGTAGGTGACCTTGCCGCGGAACGACGATTGCGGGTCCGTCACGCCCAGCACGTCCACGAGAAACTGGGATAGTTCATATGTACGCTCGCCGGCCAGCGAAGCAAGCCCAAGCATCGTCGGTTCGTCCCGGAAAAGCGCGGGGTATTCGTTCTTGACCATGGACGCGCAGGAGCCGGAGGGGGTGACGATGTACCCTTCCCCGGCGAAGGCCTGCAGGAACTTCCGGGCCATTTTCCCGGCTTCCTTCCGGTTGCCGGAATTGAACGCCGGCTGGCCGCAGCACGTCTGGGAGAGCGGGACGCGCACCTCCGCGCCTCTGGGAGAGCGGGACGCGCACCTCCGCGCCGAACCGTTCGAGGACGGCGACGGTGGCGAAGCAGACGTCAGGGTAAAAAGCGTCGGCCAGGCAGGTGAAGAAAAGGGAAACGGGGATGGGCCGGTTCAGCGCCATCCCCCAAGTATACCTAAAACTTTACTTAAGGCCCGAGACGTTCTTACTACCAGTTGTACCCGGCCTCACCGTGCATGGAGAGGTCGAGCCCCTGGATTTCGTCCTCCTTTTCCACCCTAAGCCCCATGACCTTGTCGAGGATCTTCAGCAGCAGGAAGCTGACGGAGAAGGAATACACCAGCGTGACGACGACCGCCAGCGCCTGGATGGCGAGCAGCTTGGGGTTCCCGTAGAGCAGGCCGTTGGCGCCCGCGGCGTTGACCGCCGTCGTGGCGAACACCCCCGTGGCCAGTGCCCCAAGGGAGCCGCCGACGCAGTGCACGCCGACGACGTCCAGCGAGTCGTCGTATCCGAATCTCCCTTTCATCATCACCGCGGCATAGCAGACGACCCCGGCTGCCAGGCCGATAAAGAGTGCGCTGATAGGCTGAACGAACCCGGATGCCGGAGTGATCGCAACCAGTCCGGC
>JAENIX010000216.1 GCA_016844415.1 Actinomycetota bacterium
ATCACCTCTTCGACCGGTATCAATCCGAAATCCATCGCGCAGTTGATCTCGTCCAGGACAACGATGTCCGACTTTCCCTCGCCGATCAACCTTTTGGCCAGCTCCCATCCTTCCCGCGCCAGCCGCACATCCTCCGGGTCGGGATCATTCCTGTTCACGAACGTGTCCCTTCCCGCCTGGTGGATTTCGACGTGCGGTGCGAGCATCCGAACACCTTCAAGTTCCCCGTAATCGATCCACCCCTTCATGAACTGGAGGATCACGGTCCGCAGTCCGTGTCCGGCAGCCCTGACCGCCAGACCGAGGGCCGCGGTGGTTTTACCCTTGCCGTCTCCGGTGTAGACCTGGATATATCCCCGACCGATGGCGCCCTTCTTCACCGTTCCTACCTCAGCATCGACCGCGAGAGGACGATCCTCTGCACTTCGGACGTCCCTTCGTAGATCGTTGTGACCCGGACATCCCTCAAGTGGCGTTCCACCGGATATTCGCTGACGTATCCGTATCCGCCGAGCACCTGCACCGCCTTGTGGCAGACCCGGTTCCCCGCTTCGGAAGCGAACAGCTTCGCCATCGATGACTCCCGGGTGTATGGTTTGCCCTGATCTTTCAGGCATGCGGCCCTGTAGACGAGAAGTTGCGCGGCATCCAGTTCGGTGGCCGAATCGGCGAGCATCCACTGGATCGCCTGGAACTCGGCGATCGGCTGGCCGAACTGCTTGCGGTCCTTCGCGTAAGCGGTCGCTGTCTCGAGGGCGGCGTTCGCGATCCCGATCGCCTGGGACGCAATTCCGATGCGTCCTCCGTCAAGCGCCGACATCGCGATGCGGAACCCTTCGCCGGGAGCCCCAAGCATGTTCCGTTTAGGTATTCCGCATTCGTCGAAAGAGAGGGAAACGGTGTCGGAGCCTTTCAGCCCAAGCTTGTTTTCGGGCTTGCCTGCCGAGAACCCGGTTGTCCCGGGTTCGACGAGAAACGCGGAGATCTTCCGAGGTTCTTTTTGCGTAAGGGCCAATACGATCGTCACGCCCGCCCTGCCGCCGTTCGTTATGAACGACTTGCTTCCGTTGAGTATGTAGCGGTCCCCGTCCTCGACTGCAAACGTCCTCATACCCCCCGCATCCGATCCCGCCGACGGCTCCGTGAGCGCAAAGGCGCCCGGGCCTATGCTTTCCGACGCCAGACCCGGGAGGAATCTCTTTCGCTGCTCCTCGTTCCCGAACTTCCAGATCGTCTCACCGACCATGTTGGTGACCGCCATCCCCACGGCGGTGGAGGCGCACCCGCCCGCGACCTCGCGCAATGCGATGTTGTAGCCCATTGCGCCGGCCTCCGAGCCCCCGTAGGCCGCGGGGAAAAGCATCCCGAGCAGCCCGAGATCCGCCAGCTGTCGCATGTTCTCCGCCGGGTAGATGCTTTCCCCATCGGTCCGCGCGGCGCCAGGCGCGAACGATTTCCGCGCAAGGGAGCGAACCATCTCCTGGATCTGAAGTTGTTCTTCGTTGAGCTCGAACTTCATCCGATTATCAGTCCTTCAGAATCGCGGAGGCTATCACCAGCCTCTGGATCTCCGAGGTCCCTTCGTATATTTCCGTGATCTTCGCGTCCCGGAAATGCCGCTCCGCGGGGTATTCCTTGACGTACCCGTACCCGCCGTGTATCTGGATCCCCTTTACCCCCGCGCGCATGGCGGTCTCGGAGGCGTACAGCTTCGCCATCGCGGACTCCTTGGAGTGTCTGGCCTTGCGATCCTTGAGCCATGCGGCGCGATACGCCAGCAGCCTTGACGCGTCTATTTCCGTCGCCATGTCGGCAAGCATCCACTGGATCGCCTGGAACTCCGCGATCGGTTGCCCGAACTGCTTCCTCTCCTTGGCGTATGCAAGGGCGTCCTCCAGCGAGGCCCTGGCGATGCCGATCGCCTGCGCGGCGATTCCTATCCGGCCACCGTCGAGCGTGTGCATCGCGACCTTGAAGCCGTCCCCTTCGTTTCCCAGACGGTTCTCCGCGGGGATCCTCACGTCCTCGAGGATGATCGATGACGTAGGAGAAGCCTTTATCCCCATTTTATGTTCATGTTTACCTATAGTTACCCCTGCTATCTTCATGTCAAGGATGAAGGTTGTTATCCCCTTATGCTTCTTCTCCCTGTCCGTCATCGTGAAGAGGATGCAAATATCGGCCTCGGGCGCGTTGGTGATGAAGTTCTTCGTCCCGTTGACCACGTAGCAGTCCCCATCCCTGACTGCCGAGGTTTTCTGTGAACCCGCGTCGGATCCCGCACCGGGCTCGGTAAGTCCGAAGCATCCGAGTTGCGCGCCGGAGGCGAGGGGGACGAGATATTTCTTTTTCTGCGCTTCCGTGCCGAACTTGAGCAGAGGCTCGCAGGCGAGCGAATTGTTCACCGACATGATCACCGCCGTTGATGCGCAAGCGCGCGCGATCTCCTCCATGGCGATCGCATAGCAGATGTTGTCCATCCCCGCGCCGCCGTACTCCTCCGGCACGGCAACACCCATGAGCCCCAGCTCCGCCATCTGCTTCACGAGCTCAGCGGGGTACCGTCCGGTATCGTCCAGCTCCGCAGCTTTGGGCAGCACTTCCTTCTGCGCGAAGTTCCGCGCCATCTCCTGTATCATTCTCTGCTCTTCGGTGAGGTCGAAAACCATCTCCGTCGTCTCCCTTGGATATTGGCTTTTTGCCTTCTCGCTACTTCCCCGTGAACGCGGCTTTCCTTTTGGAAAGGAACGCGGTCATCCCCTCGACCCTGTCCGCCGTTGAAAATCCGACGGAGAAGGCGTTGGCTTCCAGGGCGCATGCGTTGGA
>JAENIX010000217.1 GCA_016844415.1 Actinomycetota bacterium
AACGAATTTTGGTCTTGACATCCGCAGATGGTTCGGGATATAAAATAAAACGTGTTTCTATAAGTCCACCCGCTGTTCCGGTGGAACTTCCTGATTCTAATGGGATTATATCTTTTTGTTGTAAAAGAGGATATCGCTGTCGTCGTTGATTTTTTCGAATCCAGGAGAACAGGGAAAGCGGAAAGGGGGGATGAGGGGAAAAGGGTGACGAGTTCGAACGCTCGAGAACGTTCGAAAAAAAGTTCGTTGTAGTGGCAGGAATCCGCAAAATCCACGAGGAGGGGTAGAATGGCTGAAAAGTGGCGTACCGAGAAAAAACGGCCTAAGATCAAGGTTCTTCCTTGGCCCGCAATTCCACCGCCGACTGTCGATGAAGTGTATGCCGGCGTGGACGAAAAGAAGAAGGGATATTCCCTTTGGGTCGAATCGGCGGTCCGGCAGCAGTTCAACGCGGACAAGCCGGAATCCCTGGACGGACTTCGCGTCCTGGACTGCACGGCGAACCAGGTCATCGGCCACTGGTGCTCGTCCCACTTCTCGGAACTTGGGGCCGAGGTCATCATGGTCGAGCCGACGGGCGGCGATCCGCTGCGGAAGCTTACCCCGTTTGGCCGCGAAGAGTACATGTTCACAGCCGCAAACGGTGAAAAATGCGGCGCGCGGTTCCTCTCCGAGGCACGCAACAAGCTTTCCATCACCCTCAACGTGGAAACGAAAGAGGGGCAGGATCTGCTCAAAAGTATCATCCCGCAGGTAGACCTCCTGATCGAGAATGCGGCCCCGGGGCACTACGACAAACTGGGGATCGGCTACCGGCAGCTTTCCGAGATCAACCCGCGGCTCGTCTACCTCTGGGTGGGTGAGCGCGGCCAGTGGGGGCGCGATGGGCTTCATCCACGGGACGGGCGCGCCGGTGGCGTTCGGCGGCACGCCGACCCGCTCCGGATGGTGGCTCGCCGACCAGGTCGGCGGCACCTTCGCGGCGATGGGCGCGATGGCGGCCCTCTTCGCCCGGGAGAAGTTCCTGGGGAAGGGCCAGTTCGTGGAGTGC
Organism: Actinomycetota bacterium; assembly: GCA_016844415.1. Classification (GTDB taxonomy): domain Bacteria; phylum Desulfobacterota; class Deferrimicrobia; order Deferrimicrobiales; family Deferrimicrobiaceae; genus JAENIX01. The sequence goes on from JAENIX010000217.1 coordinate 1,052, forward strand.
ACGGCGGCCGAGGGCGTCATGCGGATCATCGACTACAACTGGGGCTGGCACGGCATGGACGGCTCCGTCAGGCCCCGCTACGGGAACTGGGACCTGGCGATCAACATCTACGCGGTGAACCCCTGCGCCGACGGACAGATCATGGTCGGCGGCGGGCACGACCGGCTCTGGTTCCGGATCTGGCGGGCCGTGGGCAAGGACAGGCCGGAACTCGAGCAGCACATCTGTGAAGACCCGAAGCTGCGCGTGGTGACCGACCGGCTTCCGCACTACATGCAGGTCGAGACCTACACCACCATGTGCGACTGGACCAAGGACAAGACCCGGGCCCAGTGCGAGAAGTCGCTCCAGGAAGAGGAAGTGGCTTCCGGAGGCGTCTCGTTCCTCGACGAGGTTTGCGAGTTCCCGCACTACAAGTACCGCGGGCATCTCGAGATCTGCGACGACACCAACTACGGGAAAGTCCTCATCGGGGCGTCCAGCTTCATCGGGATGAACACCCCGGGGCGGATCAAGTGGATCGGCCGCACGGTCGGCCAGGACAACGAGGACGTGTACCGTCGCCTCGCCGGCCTGGATCGCGAGAGACTGAAAGCTCTTAGGAAGGGAGGGGTAATCTAATGACGGCTGCGGTCAGCAAAAACCTGAAGGATATGACGTTCGAGGATTTCTGTCGGACTGTTTTCGACACCACGAAGCGGTTCGAAAAGCCCGAAACCCTGAAAGGGGTCCGGGTCGTCTCCACCACGCAGTACATCCTCGGCCCCTCCTGCGCATGCTATCTCGCGGAGCTGGGCGCCGAGACGATCAAGGTCGAGCTGCCCAAGCGGGGCGAGCCGATGCGGCACACCACGCCGTTCAACGAGCCGTTCCTCTATCCCCTCTCCCGCTGGATGCCGGACAAGGGGACGGGGCTGGGCTTCTTCGGCGCCAACGCGAACGAGTACTTCCTGTCGCTCGACTTCCACAAGCCGGAAGCGATCCAGATCATGAAGCGTCTGGCCGCCAAGACCGACGTCTTCTGCGAGAACTACCGGGCGGGCACGTTCGACCGGTGGGGAATCGGGTACCGGCAGCACGCGCAGGTCAACCCGCGCACGATTTACCAGTGGATGGGCGGGTTCGGCGGATGGGGACCGGGACGTAACCGCGCTTCCTACGACATCCTCGGCCAGGCCCAGGGCGGCTGCTTCTCGATCACCGGCTGGCATAAGGAATACGGCGGGATGCCCTCCAAGCAGACCATCTGGATCATGGACTACTGGGGCGGCGCCATTTCCGCCTTCAATATCATCGCGTGCCTCTACTGGCGCGACAACGTCTCGAACAAGGGTAACTTCCTGGAATACTCCCAGGTGCACGGCGCCCAGAGACACCTGACCGACTTCATCTCCCTCTACGGCAAGACCGGCGTCGTCGCCCAGCGTTTCGGGAACTGGGAGCCGCTGCTCTGCGTGCACGGGATCCTCAAGTGCGGGAAGTCTTCCTACCCGAACTCGAAGAACCCGCAGGAGCAGGAAGTGGGCTTCTGTTTCGTTTCCGCCTACAAGGACGAGGACTTCGTGAACCTGTGCAATCTGATCAACCGTCCGGATCTTGCCAAGAAGTACCCGACCCACTCCGACAGGGTGGGGGCCGATGCGCAGAGCGCCATCTACCCCGAGCTCGAGAAGTGGGCGGCGGACAAGACGAAAGAGCAGGCATGGGAAGAGTTCAAGAAAGCCGGGCTCGTCTCCCAGCCTGTGTGGAACTCCAAGGAGGTCTCCGCACAGGAGCATTACCATCTCCGTGGAAGCCTTGCCTGGATCGACGACCCGACGTTCGGCGACGTTCAGACGCAGGTGTTGCCGGCCCTCATGTCAGAAACACCTCCTCGCGTTCGCTGGGTCTTCAAGCCTGTCGGCGCGGACAACGAGTACGTCCTGGCCAAGCTGTGCGGCTACAGCGGTTCGCACATCGCCGAGTTGGAGCAGAAAGAGATCATCTAAAGAAACGAAAAGGGGGATACGATGATATTTAAGGATTCTTCGCTTCTTCTTCAATGCCCCAAGTGCACGGTGATCAACTACTTGGATCCGTTCACGTTCTGGAACTTCAAGGGGAAGATCAAGTGCGCCGGTTGCGACGCGATCTGGGAGTACGCGCTCGTGAACGGCCACCGCCAGGGACCCCCGGCAGAGGGGAAGGCGCCGCATGACAGACTGCCCGGCTTCGCGCAGACGACGGACTGGAAGCCGATAACCACACCGGGAAAGGTGGCGCCCGCGCCGCAGGCCCGGGAGGACTTCCAGGGGAAGCCGATCCCGATCGCAAAGAGCATCCGCGGGAAAGTCGTCTCCGGGTCGCCGCTCAAGGCCGAGGATTTGGTAGGAAGCGTCCCGAAGATGTTCTACACAGGCATCTGATCGCTTGACCATTTTGAGATAGGAGGAGATACCGTGGCAAACACCGTTCCGAATTGCCCGACGTGCAAGAACTTCCTCAAGGCCCTCGACCCCGAGATCAGCAAGGTCTACTCGGGGGCGTGCACGAAGGGGCCCGGCCCGGCCATAATGAAGTAAACAAACCACTTGAACCGGCTTCGGCCGGTCTGGTAGAGTAGCTTCGCGGCGAATCCACGGCCGCCTTGGGAACCCCGGGTGCGGCCGTGGATTTCGCCTTTTTATCGGTGATTTTCTCCAAACAACATTTCATGCGAGGAGGGCTTGGAACGATGAAGGTGGAATTCTACTACGACAGCACGATTTCACCAGGAATGGCGTTCACCACCGACAACGCAAAAGCCGTCGAGCTGGTGAACCAGTTGGCCGCCAAGGGCGTGAACGCCAAGGCCTTCGATCTAAATGGCCAGCAGGTCGCCTTCATGACGTACAACTCGGCGGTTACCGGCCCGAAGGCGCAGGTCCGCGCGGTGTTCGGCGCGAAGGGCGCCCTGCAGGAAGATTTCGGGAAGAACGTGCCGGCCCTCATGGTGTTCGAGAAGGATGCCGACCGCTACCCGACGGAGGTGTTCCCCCGGTCCGACAGGGACCTGCAGCGGACGCTGGGCTGCGAAGAGGTGCTCCAG
>JAENIX010000218.1 GCA_016844415.1 Actinomycetota bacterium
CACCTCCGCGAGGCGGCGGTGCCACGCAAGCGACGGAACGCCATCGCTGTTCAGCCCCAGTACGGCATAGAAGCGGGCCTTGAGCGCCTCGAACTCGGCTCTGTCGATCTTCTCCCCGGCAAAGGGCCCGACGCGCACCTCCTCGTCGAACCATCGGTCCGGGAGCGTGTCGTCCTTCCCGGTAAGGCCCAGCCGGGCGTTTATGAGCCGCTCGACTCCCGTGATGTTGCGGCCGATCTCATCGAGCTGCGCGGGAGTGAACTCCTCTCCTGTAAGCTCCTTGATCTGTCGGGAGAAGTCCTCATAGTCCGCCGTGGACGGTGAGTTGAACAGCTTCGTCGCGAAGCGGCATATGCCCACGGCGTCTCCGACGGCGAAGATGTTCTCGCACGCGCGCACCGCGGAGAGCCGCTTTCAGTTCGGGGTTGTCGTTGATCCTCGCGTTGATCTCGAGGGTGGGGCGGTTCCGGAGATGGTCCATCCCGCGGGTCGCGACGGCAAGCCCGAGAGCGAAACCCTTGAGGATACGTGCGTCATGGGGATCGGACTGGAAAAGCCCCTTGACGGCCATCCGGTATTTCAGCGCTTCTTGAGGGTACCTCCCCCGCTCCACCGCCCGGTTCGAGTCGGCGATGACGTTCCCGAATCCTTCCCTGCCCGCCGTCATGAAAAGTAGCTTCTCGATCGCTTCGTAATTTCCCCAGGAGAGATCCAGGCCACCGGTGTCCCTGGCCGTGATGATCCCGCGCTGGTAGAGCTCCATCGCCCACGCGATGGCGCTCCCCGTGCTGGCGGAGTCGAGCCCGAGGTCGTTGACGATGTTGTTCAGGCGGGCGACCTGCTCGGGTTCCCTGATCCCGATCATCGGGCCCATCTTCCCCAACGTCACGTAATCGGGCCCGTCCCCCTTGTCGTGGCGGTCGAATTTCCCGTCGCCGCGGATCCCTTTGTACGCATTCTTCCTCCGATGCTCGATCACCGCCTGGCTCTCGTCGTACCCCGCGTTACCCGCAACGCCTTTGAGAGCGCCGGCCCCCCACCCGCCCTTCCCTTCGGGAGTGAGGTCGTTCAAGGGACGGCAGCGTACGGGGCATTTGAGGCAGCCGTCCATTCCCGGACGATATGCGTCGAAGTTGTCGGCATCGAGAGAGTCGTACCAGCTCGTCTCCTGGTTGTTCTTCGCGCCCATGGCACCCAGGATTCGGCTGGGCTTGTAAAGGAACGGCGTCCCCACCGTCATCAGCGCGTGCTTGACGGCGCTGCTCGACAGGATCCGATGGGCGATGTCCCGGTTGTTCTCCTTGAAGGCGGCGGATACGCCCGGCTGCCCGCACCGTCCCCGGACCATGACGGCCTTTACTTTGAGCGAGCCCATCTTCGCCCCGGTTCCGCCGCGGGCGTATATGGCCTTGGGCCCTCCCATGATCCCGGCGCACAGGACCAGGTTCTCCCCGGCCCTGGTGATGCGGGCAAGCGCCATGTCCTTTCGCTCCGTGCAGGAAAAGTCCTTCTCGACTGCCCTGGTGAAATCGGAGTTGTCCATCCCCAGGTATGGGGAGGCATCGTGAAACACGACTTCCCCGCCGGAGATCTCCAGAAGGATCCATCCCGAGGCCTTGCCGAAGAGAACGAGGTGATCGTAGCCGTGGAACTTGAGGAACGTCGGGAATGCGTCGCCGCAGTTGCTGTCCATGATCGCGTAGCTGTCGGGAGCGATGCCCGTGACGTTCCCGCGGGCGGCGGTGGGTATCATCCCCGTGAGAACCCCGCTTCCGAAGATCAGCGGGATCTGCGGGTCGAGCGGATCCCTTCCGTCGAGGTAGAGATTGTAGAGAAGATACATGTTCCCGCCGCGGTTGGAGAGAAAGGCGCGGAACGCATCCATGGGAAGGTATCGGGAAAAATGCTCCCGGCGCTCGAGATCCGCAAAAAGGACGGCCCCTTGAGACGGGTATCGGGGGCTGTCGTGCAACCGAGCCGTCAGGGCATCAACTTTTTCCCGGATGTCCATGATCCCCTCGCCCATACCCCGTCGCGCCGGCGATGACGCCCGGTTTCATCGTCATCGTTTCGTCTCCAGCGCCTTTACAATGCCCCGGATCATGGTGTTGTAGGGGGTCGCCATCCCGGCCTGCGCGCCGTACTCGACGATCTTTCCGTTGATGAAGTCGACCTCGGTCCGCCGGCCCGCCTCGATGTCCTGGAGCATGGAAGGCTTGTGGTGTCCGGCTTTGCGGATGTAGTTGATGCAGTATGGATAGAAATTCGCGCCCAGGGAAACCTCGTTGGCACGGGCCACGGCGACCCCTTCCTTGATGAGCGAGTCCACCAGGCTGAACAGGATCGGATCGTTAATGACCTCGCCCATGGTCTTGCCGGTGATGGCGCAGAGCGGGTTCATGCAGGCGTTCAGGATCGCCTTGCGCCAGACCATGTCGTGGATCTTGTCGGTATGCGACGTGTCGAGTCCGCACTCCGTCAGCACCCCGCAGATGCCGACGGCGGCGTCCCTTGATTCCGGGGCGAGTTCCTGGATGTAGTGGGGACGATGGTGGAACGCGATCCGGACGTGTGATGGGCCCAACGGTACGCAGCCGAGGTTGATGACCGCGCGCATGACGGATTCGGCACCGAGGTGCTTCGCGAGGATGAGCTCGGTGTCCACGCCGTTCTGCCAACTGACCACGTACCGCCCGCCTGCGACGAAACTCTCCAGCGCGGACGCCAGCAGGGAGAGGGCGGTGGCTTTCACCGCGATGAAGATCACGTCGGGACGATCGTCGATGAGTTCGTCTACGCGCGTCGTGGTCTTCGCCACCCTGGCCTGAAGCGTGTCGGCTCCTTCTATGATGATGCCGGGATCCAACGCGGACTCCAGGGGGGCCGTCAGGATGTCGCAAAGGGCGACCTCGTAGCCTCCCCTGGCGAGGAAGGCAGCCACTATCCCCCCGACGGGGCCCGCGCCGATGACCGCAAACCGTTTCGGCCTGTAGCCGCTTTTTCCCGTCATGTCGTTGGCCCCCAGCCGGCGCTAACCGGAAGTCTCGACGATC
>JAENIX010000219.1 GCA_016844415.1 Actinomycetota bacterium
AGGCGATCGCGGGGTTGTCAAGGCGGCGGGCGGAAGGACAGCGCGCTCCAGGCCGAGCGGATCCAGCATTCGCAGGGTTCGAAATATCTGTTGGCAGATGGAATTCTTCGGGGCTTGGGCCGGAGTCAATGGCCGGAAACCGGGATCAGATGCCGAGGTAGGCCTCGCGGACATCGACGGACGCCTTGATCTGCGCCGGTGTCCCCTCGGCCTTTATGACTCCTTCGTGCATCACGTACACGTAGTCGGCCTTCCCCAGCGAGATGGCGGCGTTCTGCTCCACCAGGAGGATGGTGAGGCCCAGCTCCTTCTTCAGGCGCGTTATGGTCTCGAAGATCTCCAGGATGAGCTTCGGCGCAAGCCCCTGGCTCGGCTCGTCCAGCATGACCAGCCTCGGCCGGGTCATAAGCGCCCGGCCGATCGTGACCATCTGCTGTTGCCCGCCGGAGAGGGAACCGGCCTTCTGGTCCTTTCTCTCGGCGAGGATGGGGAACATCGTGTACACCAGGTCAAGGCTTTCCTTCCTTGCGGCGAGCGCCTCCTTGCGGTACGCGCCCATGAAGAGGTTTTCCTGCACCGTCATCTCCCGGAAAAGGTGCTTCCCCTCGGGGGCCAGTGTGATCCCCAGGTTCACCTTGCGGTGAGGCGGAAGGTTCGTAATGTCCTTGCCCTCGAACGTGACCGTGCCCGCCCTGGGGACTACCGAGCCCATGATGGTCCACAACAGCGTCGACTTCCCGGCGCCGTTGGGTCCCAGGAGACTGGTGATGGTGCCCTCGCGGACTTCCAGGCTCGGGCCCCAAAGGACCTGCATGAGGCCGTAGCCCGATTCGATCTTTTCCACCTTAAGCATCGGCTTCCCCCGGAGGCACCCCAAGGTACACCTCTATGACCCTCGGATCGCTCAGGGCGGCCTTGGTCGGCTCGTCCACGAGCTTGGCCCCCTGGTGCATGACCAGGACACGCTCGGCAAGGCCTGCGACGGCGCGCATGATGTGCTCGACCAGGGCGACGATGGCGATCCCTTCCTCGTCCCTGATGCGCTTTATGAAATCCACCATCTTGTCGATGTCCTTGGGATTCATCCCGGCCATCGCCTCGTCCATGAGCAGCAGGCGCGGCTTCATGGCGAGGGCGCGGGCGATCTCCATCATCTTCTTCTCGATCGGGGTCAAGCCCCCGGCCAGCTTGTCCCGATGGGACGAAAGCCCGATGAGGCCGATGTAGTGGTCCGCCATCTCCATCGCCTGGTCCACGCTGATCTCGCTGCCCGCTGCCCCGAACATGGCGCCGATGGCGATGTTCTCCTGAACCGTGGCGGACGCGAAGGGCCTCGATATCTGGAAGGTCCTTCCGATCCCCAGGTGTGCCCTCTTGTAGGCGGGGTAATGGGTCACATCGACGTCCTCGAACCAGATCTTCCCTTCGTCCGGGAAGAAAACGCCGTTGATCAGGTTGAAAAGGGTCGTCTTCCCGGCGCCGTTGGGCCCCACGATGGCCATCATTTCCCCGTGGGAGATCTCCACGGTAACATTGTCAACCGCCACCAGGCCTCCGAACCTCTTCGTGACGTTCTCCACCCTAAGCAAGGACACGGCTCACCTCACAGGATGTACTTCTCGAGAGCGGTACCCAGGAGCTTCCTCTTGATCATCCCGACGGTGCCCTCCGGGAACAGGACGATGACGGCAATGATCACGGGCGCGAAGACCAGGAGCTGGAACCCGGGAAGGTAGACCGCCAGGTAATACTTGGAAACGCCATAGATGAGCCCGCCCACGATGGGGCCCAGGAGAGTCCCCGCGCCCCCCAGGAGCACGATGATGATGGCCTCCACGGTGTAATGGATCCCGAAGACGTCCGCCGGGTAAACGTAGGTGAGCTTGACCGCCCAAGCCGTGGCGCCGAGCAGGCCCGCCAGGGCGGCGCTGGTGATGAACGCGATGATCTTGTACCGGGTGACGTTGATCCCCATCACCTTCGCCGCGTCCTCGTCCATGCGCAGGGCCGCGAGCGCGTAGCCTATCTTACCCCGCATGTACACGATTGTAAGGACGGTGGCGATTACCGCCACGCCGAAGACCATGACGTCCGCCCAAAACGTCGAGAGGGACATGGCGGCCTCCCGGCCGACCAGCTCTCTCAGCTGGCTGGAAAAGATGATCCCTTCCGAGCCGTTCCATATCCTCGCCCCCTCGATGAGATAGCGGAACCCCTCGTTGACCCCGATGGTGGCGATGGCGAAGTAGGCTCCCCGCAGGCGCAACGCCACGGCCCCGACAGCGAGGGAAAGCAGGACGGCGAAGACCACGGACAGGATCAGGCCGATGCCGATCACTCCCAGGCCGAGCCCCTTGTCCGCCAGCCCGGAAATGGAGATCGCCATCCCATAGGTGCCGACCCCCAGGAAGGCCACGTACCCGAAATCCACGTACCCGGTCATCCCCATGAAGAGATTGAACGCCTGCCCAAGGGCGCAATAGAAGGCCAGCTGCGCCACAAGCTGCCACTTGCCCGGGTTGAGGAGCCCGAAGCCGAACAGGGCGGCGTAGGCCAGGAGGACCGGTATCGATGGAAGATATCTGGAAGCGCCCTTCATCACTTCGCCTTCAGGAGGCCGGTGGGCCGAAGCAGCAGGATCAGCAGGAGGATAAGAAAGGAGAAGAACCGGGTCATGGCGAACGGCTCCAGACCCGGTATCTGGGCGAAGAGGGTGTAGGATCCGTTCTCGAGCAGGCCGAAGACAAGCCCCCCGAAAAAGGCCCCGTAAGGCGAGGCAAGGCCGCCCAGT
>JAENIX010000220.1 GCA_016844415.1 Actinomycetota bacterium
GGCGTCGCTTCCGGGGACATGGATCGTGGCGGTATCGCCGCGCCCGAATACAGGGACGGGGAGCCCGAGCGAAGCGAAGTTGGTGTTGAAGTTCGGCCCCGTCGCAAGAATGGCTACAAGGACACGCCTGGCGTCATTGGCGCGAAGGCGGGGGGCCGAGATCGTTTCCATCCGAAGGTATTCGGAGGGTGGGCCATAACTATCGCGGTGGATCGTAATGGCGTGCATCCGCTCGGGGAGTTGCATTCCGAGACGCGGGAGAGCGCCGAGGGGCCATTCCGTCCCGCCTGACAGTGTGCCCGACTTGTTCATGGTCAAGTTCCTCCAGTGTCGTTTTGTTTAGGCCGAAGACTGTCCGGGAACGTTGATGATTTGATTCCCGGCGATTGAATTCGATTCTTCCGCATAATATAATAACATTAGGGGAAAAAGGGCGGATCGGCGTCAACTCGCGGACCAACCTTCCTTCGGAAGGGGGTCTCGGCGATGGACATTTTGATATGGATCTTTTTCGGCGCAGGTTTTATCGTTATGGTCGTGATGATAGTATTCGTATTTCGATCGATATGGGAGGGTAGAAAAGAGCGGGAAATCTGGAAGGGTATGGACGGGAAATCCTCAATTTTTCGCAGATGAAAAGCTAATAGATATGTCTACTGTAGGCGAAAGAGCAGGGAAAGACGGTGAATATATTGCCAATAATAGGAAATATCTTCCACACCTATAATCATTCCTAAATGTAAATCCCGGGAAAAACTCTAATTCTTTACGGATAAGTTATATTGAGTAAGTGGTATGAATTTTGCTCATAAAATAAAACATCGACATGCAGAAGCTTCCTGTTTTGCATGAATTCGCACGGAAACGCGGACAACAGATGGACATGACGGGGTTTCCCGTTTACCGCATCAACGCCGGCGAAAAAGATGTTGAACGTGTCGGCTCGATCCTGGAGTTCAGGCGAAGCCGCAGGAGCATGAACCGGATCGGTCTGACAAAACTTGCCCAAAAGTTGTTTGCGAGGTGGCCGGGCGATATCATTATCGTGGGGTACGATTCCGCCCTGGAACGTGGAGAAATCTCGCAGGAGTCCGTGATCGAACGTTCCGCAGGTTGATCAAAATTTCGTCCGGGCGTTGTGCGCGCCTTCAGTCCGGCGCGCGTTTTTGCTTCCACCTGACGGGCCGAACGCAACGGGGCGGCGCATCGCTCCAGACGAACGACCCGCAGGGTCGAAGCAAAAGGAGAAGAAGGATGTCGACAGGAACGGTCAAGTGGTTCAACGATGCGAAGGGGTACGGCTTCATCACGCAGGACGAAGGCGACGACATTTTCGTGCACTTCAGCGAAATCCGCGGGGATGGCTTTCGCTCGCTGGCCGAGGGGCAGAAGGTGGAGTTCGAGGTGACAGCCGGACCGAAGGGCAAGAAGGCGGCGAACGTCCGCAAAGTCTGAACCGAGAGTTTTTTCAAGAGAAAAGGCACCGGAGATCATCCTCCGGTGCCTTTTTACTTTTCCCGTCAGTCCCTCTTTGTTAGATTGACAGAAAAATCGACGGTGGTGCCCACATGTCAGGCTCCCTTTCCCCACTTTTCCGTCCGCAAAGAGTCGCAGTCGTAGGCGCGTCGTCCAATCCCGAAAAGATGGGGTTCCAGATATTCCGGAACATTGTAGATGCGGGTTTCCAGGGGGAGATAATTCCCGTAAACCCGAAGGGGGAAACCGTTCTGGGAAGATCATCCCTCAAATCGGCGGCGGAGCTGCCGGAGGGGACCGATCTCGCAGTGGTGATAATACCGGCGAAGCTTGTCCCGGGGACGATCCTCCAGCTTGGGGAACGGAAAGTTCGCGCGGCCATCGTCATCAGCGGCGGGTTTGCGGAATCGGGAGACGAGGGCGCCGCCATACAGGAGGAGATGACCCGGAACGCCCTCCGTTCCGGGATTCGCGTGGTCGGGCCGAACTGCCAGGGAATCAACTATCCCTATCACGGGCTCTGCGCGTCGTGGCCCCTCATCACACGCAGGGGCGACATCGCATTCATCTCCCAGAGCGGTACAGTGGGCGCGGCGATGATCGACTGGGCTTCGGAAGACCGTCTTGGCTTCTCGGCGTTCGTCAGCATGGGGAATCGCGCCGACGTCGACGAGGCGGACCTCATCGAGTTCTTCGCAGCCGATCCGAACACGAAGGTCGTCTCCCTCTACATCGAAGGGGTGAAGGACGCGAAAAAATTCCTTGCGGCCGTGGGGAAGTGCAGGAAACCGGTTGTTATCTTCAAGGCCGGGAGGACCGAGCGCGGAAGAAAGGCGGCGGAGTCGCACACAAGGTCGCTTGCGGGCAGGGATGAGATCTACGATGCAGTTTTCCGGCAGTTCGGGATCCACCGCGCGCATTCGCTCGAGGACCTGTACGACTTTTCGAAAGCCCTTGCCTACCTTCCCGCCCCTTCCGGGCCAAGGACGCTGATAGTCACCAGTTCCGGAGGATCCGCCATCATCGCCACCGACGTGGCCGAGGAGGAAGGGTTCCGCGTTACCCCTCTGCCCGCGGACCTTGCTGTTCGGCTGCGGGAAATGCTTCCATCCCACTGCATCGTCGGGAATCCACTGGATCTGACGGGCGACACCGATGCCGCAAGGTACCGGAAGGTCCTCGATGCGGCCGCGGGACAGTACGACGTGGTGATGGCGATTTTCGGCGATCCGATCCCGGGAACGTGCGACGTGATCACGCCAGGCCGGTGCGAGCTCGTGTCCTATCTCGGCGGAGCCGACGTGGAGCGAGCCGAGAGATTGCTTCTACAAGAAAGGAAGATCGCGGTGTTTCCCACTCCCGAGCGGGCGGTGCGTGCCCTGGCATGCCATGCCCGGTTCAATCGGGAGAGATTTCCGCTGGGGGAAGAACCGGCTGGTCTTGGAAGCGCAGATGAAGGCCGGAAGGCGCACACGCCGGCAACATCGATGCAACTTCTTTCGGAAGCCGGGTTCCCCGTCGTTCCGTTCAAGAGAGCCGAAACCGAGGAGGATGCGGTGGCGGCGGCTCGTAAAATCGGATATCCCGTCGCCGTGAAAATGAACTCCCCGGACATCACGCACAAAAGCGACTTGGGAGGGGTAATCCTGGGTGTAGCCGACGAGGCGGGCGTCAGGCAGGCGTTCCGCGGCGTTTCGGCGGCGGTAAAAAACGCAGGCGCGCGGGATGAAGGCGTGATCGTGAGCGCGATGGCCGCCCCGGGGCGGGAAGTCATAGTGGGCGTCGTGCGGGACCTTCAGTTCGGCCCAGCGGTGATGTTCGGAATGGGGGGGATACTGGTGGAGGCCCTGGGTGATGTTTCCGTCAGGGTCGTGCCGCTCTCCGGCAGGGATGCGGAAGAGATGATCGCCGGGATCCGGGGCTCGATGCTGCTCAAGGGATACCGGGGCGGTAAGCCCGTCGACACGGCGTCCATCAGGGAACTCTTGTTGAAGGTTTCCGAGTTCGCGGCGGCCAACCCGGATGTGGCGGAGCTGGACCTGAATCCGGTCATCGTCCACGAGAGCGGGCTTTCCATCGTGGATGCCCGGGTGATCCCGGCACAAGGGGCCGTATGAGAATGCGCATAGGAGTTCCGAAGGAGATCAAGCCGGGAGAGAACCGCGTGGCGATGACCCCGAAAGGGGTCGAAGCGCTGCGGCTCGCAGGCGCGGACGTCCTCGTGCAGACGGGAGCGGGGCTTGAGAGCGGATTCCAGGATGCAGAATACGCCGCCGCGGGAGGTTTCCTTTCGGAAAGGAGTGCGCTGTTCACATATCTTCACCTTGCGGCTTTGCCGGAGCTTACCGATCTGCTTCTTTCGCGGCGAGTTACCGCAATTGCCTACGAGACTGTTTCCGCGGAAGGCATGCTGCCGCTTCTTCAGCCCATGAGCGAAGTGGCGGGAATTCTCGCGGTTCAGGCGGGCGCGCGGGGACTGGAGAAATCGTGCGGCGGGAGGGGAGTTCTCCTGTCCGGAGCCTGCGGAGTCCCTCCGGGCCGGGTCGTCGTGATCGGCGCCGGCACATCGGGAAGAGCCGCGGCGAGGACCGCGGCGGGTGTGGGCGCCGAAGTGACGATACTCGATGTTTCGCGGGACTCGCTGGCTCGCGCGGCGAAGGAGATTCCGGGGCGTGTACGGACTGTTCTGTCCACACCCGAAGCGGTTTCCGCGGAGGTGGCGGAAGCCGACCTGGTCATATCCACGGTGCTCGTCGTGGGTGACAAGGCTCCGGTACTCATCTCGCGTGAACTTCTGCGGAAGATGAAACCCGGATCGGCGATCGTGGACATTTCCATCGACCAGGGAGGGACGGTCGAGACCTCGCGTCCGACCACGCATTTATCTCCCTATTACGTGGAAGAAGGAGTGGTTCACTATTGCGTCGCCAACATGCCTGCGGCCGTGCCTCGAACCTCGACTGTCGCGCTGACCTCGGCGACGCTCCCATACGTGCTCGAACTGGCGCGCGACGGAATCGTGAACTCGCTGCGGAAGAACCCCGCGTTGAGGGCGGGACTCAACACTTTCCAGGGAAAGGTCACCTGCGAAGGGGTCGCGAAAGCGCTCGGCAGGGAGTATACGCAGCCAGAGACACTCCTCCGTTAGCAATCCAATCGGACTTCGGGCTCGCTCCATACGCCGCTCCGGGAACCGCTTGAGCCTCGGCGATCCCGCCATCGGCCCCTGCGGCCGCCTCGCCCGCCTGTCGGTCTCCGCAAGGTCGCCCTTTTCCTCCCTATT
>JAENIX010000028.1 GCA_016844415.1 Actinomycetota bacterium
GTACCGGGGACGATTCAGCGGGTGCGCCATGGTCCCCACGAACTGCCGCGCCGAGTCGCGCGGGAGTTGGGTATCCGTGTCCAGGGGAATCACGTACTTCACGTTCGATAAAACGGCAGTCTTGCCGGCGACGAGGGAAAAGCGATCCCCTGAGCCGCCGCGCAGAAGCAGATTCAAATCCGCGAGCTTGCCTCGCTTCCGCTCGTAGCCCATCCATATCTGCTCCCGGGGATTCCATCGGCGCGGGCGATGAAAAAGGAAAAACGTGTCGCTCTTTGCATCCCCGTACTTTTCATTCAGCTCTTCGATCCTCTTCCGGGCCAGCCGCAACAGCGGCTCGTCCTCCGGAATCGTTTCCTCGAGCGCATCCCGGAAATCCGTCAGCAGGCCGAAGTACAGGTTGTCGTCCCGGTTGGCCAGGAACCGGACTTCCAGCGCCTCGACCAGATCCTCGATTTCGGGAGCGCTCGTGAGCATCGTCGGGATCACCACCAGGGCGCGCGATTCCTCCGGAATTCCTTCGGAGAAGTCCATTCGCGGCAGCGGATGCGGCGTCACCAGCAACGTGGACAGCCAGTTCGCCAGCGCCACCGCAAGCTGACTTCCGCCCAGCAGCGAAAGGAACCCCATCGCCGCGAGCAGCCAATCCGGGTACCCGCCGGCATGCGTCTTCGCCAACAGGCTCCCTGTGAACATCGCCGTCAACAGCGCGATCGTGCCGAGATAAAGGAGCAAGGGGAACCGGCGGCTCCTTCGCGCAAGAGCCTCAAGGGGAGACAGGCGCATTTCCGCCGTTCGTTCGAGCTGCGGCAATCCCTTGTCGATCAGGTAGAACCCGACATGCGCCGCCCGATCGTCCCTGCCTCTACTGGACGCGTCCTCGCCGGATAGATGGATCGCTTTGCGCGCCACCTCGCCTTCGGATAGCCGGCTGCTCTTCGCGATCTTCTCCACGGCGTGACGGTAGCGATCACGGGTGGCAATATCCATCTTGCCGTAGACTCCGCCAGGATCCTCACGCAGCACCTGCTCGACAACGCTCATCCTCTCGACGAACTCGCGCCAGTCCATCGCTCCCAGAAACCGGAGGCTGCCGATGCTGTTGCTGATGGAAACCTGGTCGGCGGCCTGTTGTTGGCTCTCCGACCGCACCAACTGCTCGATCGTCAGGCCGGACTCGGAAAGTCGCTGCTCGATCCAGGTGAGCGGCAATGCCAGAGCGGGGCTCTGTCCCTGCAACCGGCGCGCAAATTCCGCGACAAACGAGCTCACCATCGGCGGGTTCGACCGCGCCATGTCCGCGGTCACCAGGATCAGGCTCTTCGGATCCTTCTCGGCGATCTCCGTCATCTGTTCCGCCCATTGGGCGGCGCGGTTTCGTTCGATCATGCCGGCGGCGATCCGCGCTCCGGCGCGCCGGAGATTCTCGATCAGCGCCAGGCGCAGCATGATCGGGATTGCCCACAATTCGCCCAACGTAAGGAAGGTGACCGTCTGGTAGGCTGCCACGAAGCTGTCGAGGGTTTCCGGGTCCACCCGTCCATCGCCGTGCGAGATCGTCTCCAGGGCGATGTCGTACACGCGCGGATGTCCCGCCGATGGGCCGGAAAGCAAACGAGGCAGTTCCCGGCTGTAACCCTTCGGCAAGTGTCGCCTGGCCGTGCGAATCTGTTCTTCGATCAGGTAGAAGTTGTCGAGCAGCCATTCCCCGGCCGGCGCAATCCTGCGGTTCGCCTTGACCGCCGCCGTCAGCAGGTTGCAGGCTCCCATCAGGACTTCTTCATTCTCCGCCAGCCGGGCGAGAAGCCGGTCCTTCACCCCTCTCGGACCCAATTTGTGCGAGTCCGCCAGGGTCTTGCCATGCTGCTTCATCTGTTCGCTGCTGAACAGTTCCGATCGCAGCGGCGGCTCGTCGCCGGCGAACTTGTTTGCAAATGCGTTCCCGCGGAGGTTTGCTCTCAAATGGGGCAGGTTCCCGAGAATGGACTTGCCGCTCACCTTCAAGTAGGAGGTCTCCTTCTGCGGTTCAGATATAGATGGGAAAAACCCGATACCCGTTTCTTGGGGATAGGACGAACACCGGTCCGGGAATCAGACAAACGGAGATTCGCGTTTCGGACATATGCCGATGCCTGAACCCGGCGGACGGTAATATTATAATACGAAGTGGGCACGGCGAGAATTAACGTGCCGTCGAAAAAAACAGGGAGGTGTTGCCATGGTGACGATTCGCAGAACGGCGTGGTTCTTCGTCCTTGCCATCGTGATGGCGGGGTGGATGGGCGTGCTGGGGTCCTTCCGGGGAGTGGCCGAGGCGGGCGTGATCGCCTCCCACGGCGGCGCGGGCGATCTCCGGGCGGGAGAAATCGCCAAGGTCCAGACCTTCCTGGAACAGAAGGTGGTCATGCAGAAACTCGTGGATTACGGCGTTTCCCCCGAGGAGGCGATGGCCAAGATCCGGTCGATGAGCGACAGCGACCTGCACCGGCTTGCCACCTTGACCGACCGGGTGGCCGCGGGGGCGGACGGGGTGGGCTGGTTGATCGGATTGGCGGTCCTGGTGATTCTGGTCCTTGTCATCCTGATGCTCATGGACAGACGAGTCGTTGTCCGTTGAAAAAAGAGGGACCCCTTTTCGGCGCCGCCCTGAGGACGGGCGGCGCCTTATCGAGAAACGAAGGTCGAATCCTCTCCGATCGAGTGGCATCACAGGATTAACAATTGATCGTCTCTGGAGTTAATCTACATCAACGGCACGCGGTAGAACGACCCGCCTGTGCACGGGGGTGCAGATGCCATCGAAATCCCGTTTCATGGCCGAGAATGCCGCCTTGCGGGCGCGCCGGGCCGAACGGGAAGACAAGTCGGCCAACCGGCCCTCCGGCAAGGGGGAGGAGCCGCCGGAGCGCGCCATCGCCGAACGCGATCGGATCGAGGAGGCGCTGAAGATTTCGGAGGTTCGCTACCGGCGACTCTTCGAGACGGCCAAAGACGGCATCCTCATCCTGGATGCGGAAACGGGACGGATCACCGACGCAAACCCCTTTCTCCAAGACCTGCTGGGATATTCCCAGGGCGAGTTGCTCGGCAAGATGCTCTGGGAAATCGGACCATTCAGGGATATCGCCGCCAGCCGGGCCGCATTCAGGAAATTGCAGAGGAAGAAGTATATCCGTTACGACAATCTGCCGCTGGAAACCAAAGGGCGCCGGCATCGGTATGTCGAGTTTGTCAGCAATGTCTACCGGGTGAATGGCACGAAAGTGATTCAATGCAACATTCGCGACAACACTGCACGCCATCAGGCGGAGGAGGTCTTGGCGAACTTCAGCAAAGAGCTGGAAAAGCGAGTGGAGGAGCGAACGACCGAGCTGTTGACGGCGAACAAGCTCTTGAAGAAGATGCTCGACGAGGGGAAGCGGGCGGAGGAGGAGATCAGGAAATCCCGCGAGCGGTTGCGCAACCTCTCGGGGAGCCTGCAATCCCTGCTCGAGGATGAGAGGACTCGCATCTCGCGCGAAATCCACGACGAACTGGGACAGGCGTTGACGGCCTTGAAAATTGACCTCTCGTTGACAAGAAGAAGCCTGGTCTCCGGCGGACATGCCGAGCAGTCCGCGAAAGTTCACGAAAACGAACGCGCTGTAAACCGGATCATCCGGACGGTGCGAAAGATTGCGACCGATCTGAGGCCCGGGATCCTGGATGAACTCGGCGTGGCCGCCGCAATCGAATGGATGGCGAAGGATTTCCAGAAACGTACAGGGATAGGCTGCAAAGTTGTCTTACAGGGAGTGGATAATATCTCCGACACCGTCCGTGCCACGGCGATCTTCCGCGTCGTTCAGGAGGCCCTGACAAATGTCATGCGCCATGCCGCGGCGTCGCGGGTGAACGTGAGCTTGAAGAAGAAGGACCGTACCCTGGTTGTAGAGGTGAGAGACAACGGAATCGGGATTACCGAAGGGCGGATGATCGGTTCCAAGTCGTTTGGCCTCATCGGGATTCGGGAACGCGTCCGGCTACTCGGAGGTGAAGCCGTAATCCGCGGGAAACCGGGCGAGGGGACCTTGGTACGAGTGACGCTTCCCGAGGGAGAAGGGGTGAGCGCGAATGCTTAGATTACTGGTCGCCGATGACCATGAAATCGTACGAAAAGGATTGGTGAAGGTACTTGCGGAGATCCTCCAGCCCATCAAGGTCGACGAGGCGAAAAACGGACAGGAAGCGTTGAGCAAGGTCTTGCAGAGTGAATACGACCTGGTCGTGCTGGACATCAAGATGCCCGGGAAGAGCGGATTGGACGTATTGAAGGAGATCAAACAGCACAAGCCGCATCTGCCCGTCCTGATCCTCAGCATGCACCCGGAGGAACAGTTCGCGATACGCGCCATGCGCGCGGGCGCCTCCGGTTACCTCACGAAGGAATGCGCGGGCGACGAGCTGGTCCTTGCGATCCGGAAAGCGCTGAAAGGAGGGAGATACGTCAGCAGCACGCTCGCCGAGATCCTGGCCGGTGAATTGAACATCGACTCGGGAAAACCCCTTCACGAAATTCTGTCGGACCGCGAATACCAGGTGATGCTGATGATCGCCTCCGGAAAACCCGTCGGTGCGATCGCCAAGGAGTTGTGCCTGAGCGCGAAGACGATCAGCAGCTATCGGACCAACATCCTGCTGAAGACGAAGATGAAGAACAACGCGGAAATCACCCATTACGCCATCCAGAACAAACTGGTGGATTGATCCGAACCCTCCGGCGCCCCTTCCCGACGTAGGACAAACACTGGGTCAAAATTCGGACAAACAACCACCCGCATTTCGGACGGAAGCCGATTCCGGCCCGCATGGCTGCCGGGAGATGCTATCCCACGGATGATTTCCCCGCGCCGACGGACCGGATGTTGCCGACCAATCCCTGCCGGAGCGAAGAGGATAAAGCATGGCCAACCGATCTTCGCCTCCCGTCCTTCCTTCCGCGCCTGCCGATCTGTTGGCGGTCGCGGTCGGCGGTTGCCAGGCGATTCTGGCATGGACCGAATGCGGAGCCGGCGGACTCGGGTTCCGCATCGAGCGCGCTGACGGCATCGGTTCCGGCTGTCGGTTCTCGGAGATCGGCGGGGTGGGGCCGCATGTCACGGCCTTCCGCGACGCGCGCGTCAAGCCTCGCGCGACCTACTCCTACCGGGTTCATGCATGGAACGCCTCCGGCGACTCGTCGCACTCCAATGTGGCGAAGGTGACGATGCCTTCCATCGGCACCGGGCCATAGGACAAACACCGGGCCGGGAATCGGACAAACTGCGATTCGCGATTCGGACAGATGCCGATATTCAAGGCCGGCGGGGAAGGATTAGCATGAGTTCACCTGTGGGGAATCATAGGCGCCGTATCACGGAAGGATGCGACGAAAAGTGCTCTGGACCATTGCCGTCATCATGCTTGTCCTCTGGGCGCTGGGTTTGGTCACCTCGTACACGATGGGAGGATTCATTCACGTTCTCCTGGTCATCGCGATCGTGGTGGTACTGATCAATGTCATTCAGGGACGAAAGGTCCTGTAGCGGTCCTGGAATGCTTCTCCGCGGCGGGTCATGCAGAGAGGAGACGAGATGAGCGGAATCAGGATTTTGGCGATCGCACTGATCGTGGCCGGCCTCCTGGGGGTGATGTCCGGAAAGTTCAGCTACACCAGGGAGACCCACGACGCCAAGGTGGGCTCGCTCGAGCTGTCGATCAAGGAAAAGGAGACGGTCAACATCCCTGCCTGGGCAGGCGTGGCGGCGATAGCGGCCGGCGCGGCGCTGCTCCTTGCACGCACGAAGAGTTAAGGAGGAGAGGATGAACAGGATATTGCTTGCTGTACTGCTTGCGTTCCTGATCGTGGGGTGCGTGGTGGCGCCCGGACGCCGAGGATCCGGCGTAATCGTGGTGCCGGCTCTTCCGTCGATCGTCGTGTTGGAAGCCGAGCCTTACTACTACCAGAGTGGCTATCACTATCACTACCAGAACGACCGCTGGTACTACTCGAACGCAAGGAGCGGACCTTGGGCGGAATTGCCAAGGGACCGCTACCCGAAGGAGGTCAGAATCAAAGACAGGGGCCATGAAAGAGGCAGGGACGATGAGAGAGGCAGAGGCGAGAAGCGCGGGCACGACGAGCGCGACAGGTATTAAAGAGCCCCGGCACAAGTTCCAGGATCTTTCGTAATCCGGGCAGAAGGGCGGGAGATTCGCCTCCCCCCTAACTCCAGACGAGAGGAGAGAGCATCATGGTAAAAAGATATCGCATTTTGAGTTTCCTGGTCTGCATCACGTTGATCACCGCATTCATGGGGTGCGCATCCACGCCAACACGCGAGGGCACCGGCGAGTATATCGACGACTCGGCGATCACGACCAAGGTAAAAGCCGCAATTTTGAATGATCCCTCGCTGAAAGTGTTCCAGATCAATGTCGAGACGTTCAAAGGGGCAGTCCAGTTAAGCGGTTTTGTCGATTCGGCTGAGAGTGTCAAAAAAGCAGGAGAGGTTGCCCGCGGCGTTGCGGGTGTCAAATCGGTCAAAAACAACCTGATCGTGAAATAGCTGCGGTTCCCCGCGAAAATATCGGGAGCGGACCATCCCCCGGGCGGTCCTATTGTCCGGGGGATGGTCCGCTTACAGCCAACGTTCAAATTGATGCGCAAACCACTCCTTGATTCTGTTGAACCAAGGTCTTTTTTTCCACTCTTCCAGCCGGATCTCGTGGGATGCCGCGAGATCCCCGGCGAACATCCTCTCCATGTCCGAAGCGAATTCCTTGCTCAGAATCACCGCGTTCACCTCGTCATTGCTTGAAAAACTCCAGAAGTCCATATTGGTGGAGCCGACGGTGGACCAGACGTTGTCGATTACCGCGGTTTTCGCATGCAGCAGGACATCGCGGCGTTCGAATAACTTCACCCCCGATTTCAAAAGCTCGGAATAGTAATACCGTCCTGCGCTCAAGGTCAGGGAAGTATCCGTGTTCCCGGGAAGAACGAGCTTCACGTCCACACCGCGCCCGGCGGCATCGCGGAGGGCTTTCACCGTTTCGGCGTCGGGAACGAAATATGCGTTCGTCAGATGAAGCGATTTTTCGGAAAAAGTGATCGCGGACACATACAAAACGAACGTGAGCCTGTTGGTCTCTCCCGGGGAACTGCCGACCGCTCGCACCAGGGCATTTCCCGCCGCTTTCAGATCCGGGAAATAGTTCCGCGCGGCAAGTTTCGGGCCCTTCTGCAACTGCCACGTTTCGAGGAACAGTTTCTGGAATTCAGCGACAACCGGGCCTTCCACCTGAACGTCCGTGTCACGCCAGGGGATCGGCGACTTTTCCCCCGGTTTCCCCCCGGAAATCCGGCCCGAATACACCTCGCTGATGTTGATGCCCCCGGTAAAAACGACTTTGCCGTCGACAATCAGGATCTTGCGGTGATCCGGATGCGCCAGGTTCCACGATTTGCGGGCCTTCAGTGGATTTACCGGGTTGAATGCAAGTACTTGGATCCCCCCGTCGCGCAGGCGCTGAAAAAACGGAGCGGGAGTACGGAAGCCGCCCCTGCTGTCATAAATGAGATTTACCTGGACGCCTTCCGCCTGCTTTTTCAACAGCAGATCGGAAAATCGGCGACCCGTTTCATCGTCTTCAATGATAAAGGTTTCAAGGTTGATATGGTCCCTGGCGTTCTCCATCGCCTTGAACATGGCGGCATAGGTCGCCGGGCCGTCGATCAGCAGGGTGACCTTGTTTCCGCTGGTGAGCGGGCTTCCGCTCACCGATTCGATGACGGCGCTGTAGCGTTGCAGCATGTCCGTCGGGGCGACGGATCGCTTCAGCCGTTCCATCAGGGCCTTGCTTTTTTCGGGAGATAACAGTCCCCTGGCCGACAGGATTTGAGGAGTTTCCTGGATGCTCGCATTATCGATCACATCGGAAACCTTCGGCAAGGTCGCACACCCGCTGCCGGGGAGCAGCAAGGAAACCG
>JAENIX010000221.1 GCA_016844415.1 Actinomycetota bacterium
ACCTCCGCAGAGGAATTTACGTACGTGACGACGACGGCGCCCGGGTGGGCGTTTCGCCACCGGCGAAGGTCGTCCGCCGTGATCATGTCCGCCATCGGGCAGCCGGCGTCCAGCCTCGGAAGGATCACGGTCTTCCGGGGCGACAGTATGGCGGCGCTCTCCGCCATGAAGTGGACGCCGCAGAAGACGATGACCTCCGCGTCCGACCTGGCCGCTTCCTGGCTCAAAGCGAGCGAGTCCCCCGTGATGTCGGCGATCTCCTGGATCTCGTCCCGCTGGTAGTTGTGCGCCAGCATGACCGCGTTGCGCCGCGAAAGCAGATCCCGTATCTCTTTTTTAAGGACGGCCTGTCCCGCCACTGATCAGTCCCTTTCCGCCCGCAGCGCCCTGGAAAATAATCCGGCAACCGCGGATTTTACGTCCTTCCCCTCGTGAAGGATCAGGTGCACCTGCTCGGAAATCGGCATCGGCACTCCCGTCCGGCGGGAGAGGTCCATGGCGGCCCGGGCGGTATCGATCCCCTCCGCCACCATCCTCATGCCCGATAGTATGGCCGGGAGGCCCTCTCCACTTCCGATGCGCATCCCCACGGTCCGGTTCCGGGAGAGGTCGCCGGTGCACGTGAGAACGAGGTCCCCAAGCCCCGAGAGCCCCGCGAATGTCTGCGGGACCGCCCCCAGGCGTATTCCCAGGCGTGATATTTCGGCAAGCCCCCGGGAAATGAGGAGAGAGCGGGCGTTGTGCCCGAACCCCAGCCCGTCGCACATCCCGGCGGCGATGGCCATCACGTTCTTAAGCGCTCCGCCGATCTCGATGCCGACCACGTCCGTCTCGGCGTACAGGCGGAACCGGCTCCCCGACAACGCCGATTGCAGGAAAGAGGCGACCCCTGGGTTCCTCGAGGCCACCGTGGCGCCGGTGGGCTTCCCGTCAGCGACCTCGCGGGCGAAAGTCGGCCCGGAGAGGACCGCCAGGCGGGCCGAGGCCCCGGGTAGTTCCTCCGCGAGAACCTCCGTCATCCTCTGCAGCGTGCCGTTCTCCACCCCCTTGACCAACGATACAACGCATGCGCCCGGCTCGATCAATCCGGCCATCTGCCTGGCCACCGCCCGCAGGAATCGCGACGGCACCGCCACGGCGACTATCTCGCGCCCCGAAAGCGCGTCTCCCAGCGCCGTCGTAGGGCGGACGGAGGCGGGCAGGGGAAAGCCCGGGAGGAAAGTCCGGTTCTCCCGGTTCTCGCGGATCTCTCTTTCGACTTCCGGCTCGCGCACCCAGAGGGAGACGTCCGTGTTGTGCTCCGAAAGCATCGCGGCGAATGCGGTGCCCCACGATCCGCCGCCGACGACCGCTATCCTTGATGCCCCATTCCGCTTCATACCGGCTCCTTCTACCGCTCCCTCAACCGGCTTTTCAGCCGGGCGATCTTCCCGGCGATGTACTCCGGGTCGTCCCAGTCGCTCCGGATCGCCTCGTACTGTTCCACCGCGGCGGAAAGATCCCCCAGCCCCTCGAGCGACTGCGCCATCCCCCACCGCGCGCGGGCGATCGCCTTCCGGTCGGTGGCAAGATAATACAGCTTCCGGAACTCCCGGTCCGCCTCCAGGAACTTCCCTTGCGACAGCAGCACGTTCGCAAGCATCCACCTGCCCTCGGCCGCCCTTTGAGATTCCGGAAACATCTCGATCAGCCCGGAGAGAACCGCCAATTGCCGCGACGGATCCGGAACGCCTCCGTACGCTTTCGCCAGCAGGAGCAGCACCTCGTCCATGCCGGCGAACTGCGGGTGCCGCATGCGTATGGCCTCAAAATCCTCCACGGCGGCGGCGTAATCGAGAAACTGGATCAGGTGGATCTCCCCCTTGTGCAGCATCGCACGCGGCGTCTCAGCCGCCCGCGGATAGTTGAAGACGAGTGACTCGTAGGCTTCGAGGGCCGCAGGGTAGTTCCGGTAGTAGGCGCCGAACAGCTCTCCCTGCCGCAGGAGGGCGGTGGGCGCGTGCCGGGATTGGGGGAACTCCTTCGGGATCGAACGGTAACCGGAAAGCGCGGCCTCCATCTTCCGCTCCTGCAGCGACTTCTCCGCCGCCTCGAACCGTTCCCGCGCGGGATCCGAACAGGCCGGCAGGGCAAGGAGTCCCAGGCAGAGAAGGATGACACCGCACGATCTTGTCATCGAGGCGGGACGCGGAATGCCTCCTCCCGCGTCCTACTCCTCCTTTTCCGCCAAGCGGGCCAACGAAGCGACGCGCTCGTTCTCCTGCAGCCCGATCAGTCGCACCCCCTGGGTGTTCCGCCCGATGACGCGGATTTCCCCTACGGCCATCCGGATGATCTTGCCGGAATCGGTGATCAGCATGACTTCGTCGGCCTCGGAGACCTGCGCCGCTCCTATGACCGCCCCCGTCTTCTCGGTGACCTTGAGGGTGATGACCCCCTTCCCTCCGCGGGTCTGCACCCGGTATTCCCCGATGTCGGTGCGCTTGCCGAAGCCGTTCGCCGTTGCCGTGAGCAGCGTCCCCTGCGGATGGCAGATCTCCATGCCGACGACGGCGTCTCCCTTCTCCAGGTCGATCCCGCGGACCCCCACGGCGGCCCGTCCCATGGAGCGGACGTCTCCCTCGTGGAACCGGATCGAGATCCCGTGCCTGGTGGAGAGGAAGATCTCGTTATCTCCCGACGTGATCGCCGTGGCGATCAGCTGGTCGCCCTCGTTGAGCCCCATCGCGATGATGCCCCCCGCTCTCGGCCGGGAGTA
>JAENIX010000222.1 GCA_016844415.1 Actinomycetota bacterium
TATCGAGGTGGGGCGTATGCCCCCCTCCACCAATGAGCAGCGAGCGGCCCGCAGGGCGAACATGCTCCTTTCCATCACCGATATCCTGCTCCTCCAGCAGAGAGGCTACGTGGATTACGGCTTTCTCGGCGGCGCCCAGATCGACATGCATGGGAACCTGAACAGCTCCTTTATCGGCGACCCCGAAAAACCGAAGGTAAGGCTCCCCGGAACAGGCGGCGCCAATGATATCGCCAGCCTGGCTTCCAAGATCCTGGTGTCCATGCACCACGAGAAAAAGCGTTTTGTGGAGCATGTCGATTTCGTCACCGCTCCCGGATATCTTACGGGGGGAGACGCCCGGAAGAAAGCCGGGCTGACTGCGGGCGGCCCCTACAAGGTGATCACCC
This sequence comes from Actinomycetota bacterium, assembly GCA_016844415.1. Lineage (GTDB taxonomy): Bacteria > Desulfobacterota > Deferrimicrobia > Deferrimicrobiales > Deferrimicrobiaceae > JAENIX01. The sequence continues at coordinate 390 of JAENIX010000222.1, forward strand.
ACCTGGGAATCTTCGGATTTGATGAACGGTCCAAGAGAATGCGCCTGGAGACTCTTCATCCGGGGGTCAGCGTCGAGGAAGTGAAAGAGCGAACCGGATTCGAGCTCCTGTTTCCGGCCAAGATTGAATACACCAAGGCGCCGACGGATGAGGAGTTGCGCGTCCTGAGGGAGTTGGATCCGGATCAGATCTATACGCGGCCAAAGGAAGAGTAGCCCTCAAAGGCAAGGCGCGAGCGGGGTGAGAAAGAAGCTTGGCCCCCGCTCCGGGGGCAATCCGCCCTTATGACCTGAGCGTGGCCAGGATTGGTGAAGAATTTGCGATGAATGCCCCCAGAAGAAAAGCACTGCAAACCCTTTTCAATCCCCGATCGGTTGCCATCCTCGGCGCTTCTTCCGACTTGAACAAGGTGAGCGGCCGGCCGCTCGCCTATATGCTTCGATTCCAGTATCCCGGCAAGATTTACCCGATCAATCCCAAATACCGGGAAATCGCCGGCGTCAAGTGCTTCCCCTCCGTCGACGATGTTCCGGGTGACATAGACGCTCTCATGATGATCGTCCCCGCCGAAGAGATCCTGGCGAATCTCGAAGCGGGGGTTCGCAAAGGACTCAAGGCGGCCATTATCATCAGCGGTGGATTTGCCGAAGCCGGGGAGCACGGACGACGATTGCAGGAGGAAGTCACCGCTTTCGCGAAACGGACCGGCGTGCTCGTCTATGGGCCGAACACGACGGGAATCGCCAGCCTCGTCTACCGGAACGTCGCGACCTTTTCCCAGTCCCTGGAAGTTGTCGACGATCTGGTCCCCGGGAAGACCGGGCTGATCACGCAAAGCGGTGCCTTCGGGGCGTCCATCTTCGTGCGGGCCATGCGGGTCGGCCTGGGAATCAGCCACTGGGTGGCCACAGGGAACGAAGCGGATCTGGAATTCTGCGACTTCATGGATTACATGGTCGAGGACCCGCACACCCAGGTTATTGCCGGGTTTCTCGCCGGCGTGAAAGACGGGCAGAAATTCATTGCCGCGCTGGAGCGGGCCGCCGGGAAAGGCAAGCCGGTGGTGTTGCTCAAGGTGGGGAGTACCGAGGCGTCTCAAAGGGCCGCCGTCTCCCACACGGGAGCCCTGGTCGGGTCAGCCCGGGCATACGAAGCAGTCTTCCGCCAGAAAGGTGCCATCTTCGCCAGGGACATCCAGGAACTGATCGATTTCTCCATGGCGCTCGGCATGACGCGGCTGCCCAAAGGGAACAGGACAGGCGTGCTGACCGAGTCCGGCGGCGGCGGCGTGCTCTTGACGGAACGATGCGCGCAAGAGGGGTTGGAGGTGGCCGAGATTCTCGGATCCACACGGGAGAAGCTCAAAGCCGTCGTCCCTTCCCTGGGTTCGGTGCAGAACCCGGTGGACTTGACCGGCCAGAGCCTGACGAATCCGGGTCTTGTCAAAGACGCACTCGAAGTCATGCTCGCTTCGGAGGATTTTGACATCGTCGTTCCCCTGCTGCTGATGTCCAAGGCAACGGCGGAGAGGAAGGCAAAGGATTTGCTGCAGGTCTTCCGGCAGTACGGGGACCAGACAACCTTGATGGTTTGCTGGCCCGAAGGCCCCAAGGAGTGGGTCCAGGATTTGATGCAGAACGGGATCTTCGTGTCCATGACCCCTACTCGATGTGCCGAGGCTCTGCACGCTCTGGTTTTCTATGCGGAGTTCCAAAGAAGGAAAACCGTCGGCACCGGGGAACTTTCCTTGGGCCTTCCGGCAGACCGCAAATCCGAAGTCGAGGCGATCATCGGCGCCGCCAGACGAAGAGGCCTGAGCTCTCTGAACGAATATGAAGCGAAAAGAGTCCTGGAGGCCTATGGCATCCCGATCTCCAGGGAGAAGCTGGCCACCACACCGGACGAAGCCCGGGAAATGGCCCGCCAGATCGGATACCCCGTAGCAGCCAAGCTTGTTTCCCCCGATATCCTCCACAAGACCGAGGCTGGCGTCATCGCGCTCAACATCGCGTCGGAGGAAGACCTACAGAAGAAATACGAGGAAATCCTTTCGAAGGGAAAGGCATACCGGGCCGGAACCCGGATTGATGGCGTCCTGATTCAGGAAATGGTCGACGTTCGAGGGGTGGAAACGATCATCGGCGTTTCACAGGAACCCCCGTTCGGTCCCGCCGTTCTTTTTGGACTGGGGGGCATATTCGTGGAGGTCATGGCCGATGTCAGTATCCGGGTCCTGCCTGCAAGTGCAACGGATCTGCGGGAGATGATTTCGGAAATCCGCGGCTATAAGATATTGGAGGGGGCTCGCGGGCGGAACCCGGCCGATATCGAGGCGGTGTTCCAGTGCCTGGTGCGGGTCGCCTGCCTG
>JAENIX010000029.1 GCA_016844415.1 Actinomycetota bacterium
CGCGAGTTGCATTTAATCATTTGAGGATGTTCCTGCATGATTGGGGAGGCAACTGAAAATGGTTCTTTCCTTGGAATTTGCCGTTCTTGCCCCGGCGACGGGTTCGCGCTCCCTTCGGTCATTTGCAATTCTTTTTACCATCGAACCTTTCTGCCCCTTCTGCCCCTTCTGCCCCTTATGAAGTTCGCCCTTTTCTATTTCAAAAAATCCAACGAAAGGAGTGCGGGACAATGAAAAAGGTACTTTTCCTGGTACTGGTTACCCTGTTGATGGTCGGTTGTGGTGCAGGTGGTGGAACAACCACCTCCGGTGTTTCCGGAGATGGCGGGGGAGGCGGAAACGGGGGTGGCGTGGTCCCTTCAGGTCCTGTCGGAACAATCACCGTTACTTTCCCCGGGTCCCCCGCTCCGCAGGCAGCGGTATATGTAACTGATCCGACACCACCGCTCCCCGGGTTCGCCCCCATGTTGGAAAAAGCATTCCGCGTCACGGCATCCAGATACGAAACTACCTCGACCATCGTCGGTTACACTGGAGATGACCCCCCCGAGCCGATCCTTAGCACGGTCACCACTCGTACCTTCTTCGTTTCCGCGGATAATACCGTGCCCGGTTCGGTCACGCTCCAGGTCCCCGTATACACCGGACCTAACGGTTATCTGATTGAAGTAGTGTCCTTTTCCGACAATGTTTTAAATCCTTCTTTTGACAACGTTTTTGACCCTTCTTCAACGCAGATGATTAGGTATGGGCATTTGGATAATGTACAGATTACTGAAACCGGTGGGGTTAACGCCATCACTTTATATCCGATCGCCCACCAAATGATCCGCTTTTCCAGTTCGGATCTAATCACTGCATTGACCGAGTATTCCATGCTGGTTACTTATAATACGGTCACGTTATCTGGTAGAGTGCCGCTGAGAAATAACTTCAATTTCCTGGATAACACTTCGAACACTTTTGTATTCCCAAGTAATGTAACGGATAATGCATCGTTAACTTACACAGTGGGTAGATCTTTCACTCGAACTGCGCCTGCCGGTTTCGCGGGGGACAATGTATATTTCCAGGGGCAGTTTTACATTAGCGATTCCATGTTGACTGATGGTGAAGAAAGAGGCAGATTATGGAGGAAATACAGATTGAATGCCCCGGACCTTACCATTCATAACCCTATTTATCAGGGATTGAATCAGCCTGGCACAATAATTATTACATTTTAATAAATGTCATAGGCTCCTGTCTTAGAATTTCAGAAAACAAATACGTTGACAATAAGCCTGAGAGATAAATCTCTCAGGCTTATTGTTTTCAGAGGGTTACGAGGGACGTACAGGCGGGAACGGGAAGGGGTGGGGTCGATCCGTGGAATAAGCCAATTTGTGGATAGGATTGCGTCCCATAGGGAGGTAAACTGAAACGGAACCGCCACGGCGGAAATCCAAACAACACCCGAAACGAGGGGGGGACGGCGCCGCGGAGCGAGTCCCGCCTGGGTCGAACGGAGGAGAGCGCGATGGCGGAATGGTCGATGGAAGAGGCGTTGCGAATGGCGTTGCGCCTGGAGGAGGAGAACTTCGTGGAGTACGAGAAAAGCGCCGCCGAGGCGGCCAACCCCGGCGTCAAATCGATGTTCCGGTTCCTCGCCGGCGAGGAGCGCAACCACATCAAGCTCATCAAGGAAAAGATGGAGCAGTTCAACGTCAAGCCGTGAACCGGGGAGATCCGACGATCCGATGACGAAGGCCTTTTTCGACCACATATCGACCACCCCTCTCGACCCCCGCGTCTTCGAGGCGATGCGGCCGTACTTTTTCGATCGTTACGGCAACCCGTCGTCCCACATCCACGACCAGGGGCAGGCGGCGGTTCGGGCGGTCGACCAGGCGAGGGCCGAGGTCGCGGCGCTGATCGGGGCGAAGGCGGGGGAGATCGTCTTCACCTCGGGGGCGACCGAGTCGAACAACCTCGCCGTCCTCGGCGCCGCGGAGGGGGCGGGCGCCGGGAAGCGGCGCGTCGTCGTGTCGGACGTCGAGCACTTCTCCGTGATGAACGCCTTGATCCCGCTGCGAAACGCGGGGTACGAGGTGACCGTTCTTCCCGTGGACAGGAACGGCGTGGTCGACCCCGACGCCGTCCGGAAGGCGCTTCGGGCCGACACGGCGCTCCTCTCGGTGATGCACGCCAACTCCGAGATCGGCACGATCGAGCCGGTCGGGCAGATCGGACAGATCGCGAAGGAGGCGGGCGTCACGTTCCACGTCGACGCCACCGCGTCGGCGGGGCACATCCCCGTGGACGTCCGGGAGATCCCCGCGGATCTCGTCACCCTCTCGGCGCACAATTTCTACGGACCGAAAGGGGCCGGGGCGTTGTACCTCCGCGAGGGGACGAAGGTGGCGCCGCGGACGTTCGGCGGGTTCCAGGAGATGGGGTACCGGGCCGGCACGGAAAATGTCCCCGCCGTGGTGGGGATGGGCGCGGCGGCGATCCTCGCGGGGCGGGAGATGGGGGCGTGGGCGGAGCATCTCTCCCGCCTGGGGAAGACGCTGTGGGACGGCCTCGCGGCGATCCCCATGCTCCACTACACCGGGCACCCTTCCGAACGTCTTCCCGGGCACGTCTCCTTCTGGGTGGAGCATGTCGAGGGGGAGTCGCTCCTCCTGTTCCTCAACATGAAGGGGGTCATGGCCGCGTCCGGCTCCGCGTGCAGCTCCAACCTGCGGGGACACGACGAGGAGGACCTCGTGGCCTCCCCCGTGCTCCGGGCGATCGGCGTGCCGAGCGACATCTGCACCGGGTCGATCACCTTCAGCCTCGGGAAGGGGAACACCGCGGACGAGGTCCGCTTGGCCCTCGACGCGCTGCCCGGCATCGTGGATCGGCTCAGGGCGATGTCCCCGACGTATCTCGACTACCAGAAGCGGCAAGTCAAGGGAGGATGACCGGATCATGGCGGCGGGACCCTACAGCGAAAAGGTGATGGACCATTTCATGAATCCCCGGAACGTGGGGGAGATCGAGAGCGCCGACGGCGTCGGCGAGGTCGGAAACCCCGCCTGCGGCGACATGATGCGCCTCTACCTCAAGATCGACGAGGGGATGGTCGTCGACGCGAAGTTCCGGACGTTCGGGTGCGGGGCGGCGATCGCCTCCAGCTCGATGCTGACGGAGATGATCAAGGGGAAGACCGTGGACGAGGCCCGCGCGATCACGAACCAGCACGTCGCGGACGCCCTCGACGGGCTGCCGGCGGTCAAGATCCACTGTTCGGTCATGGCGGAGCAGGCGGTGAAATCCGCTCTCGACGATTACGCGAAGAAGCACGCGGGCTGAAAGGGGAGGCGATGCTCGACCTGAACGAGATCGAGATCCTGCAGGTGGCCCTGGCGCACGAGGAGCGGGCCCGCGCTTTCTACGTCCGGATGGCGGAGCGGCACGGCGGCTCCACGGCGGGGGACCTCTTCGTCTTCCTCTCCCGGGAGGAAGAGGGGCACATCCGCCGGCTCACGTCGCGGTACGGGATCCCGGAGTTCGAGAAGAAGTGGGAGGAGAAATTCCTCCCCTACCTCATCGACCTCGCCCGCCTTGCCTGGGAAGAAGGTGTGGCTGCGCAGTACACGACGGGACCCGAGGCGGTGCGCAGAGGATTGGGTATCGCCCGAAAGGCCGAATCCCAGGCGATCGCCTTCTACGCCGAGTCGGGAAAGATCGTCGAGGACAAGAAGACGAAAACGCTCCTCGCCGAACTGGAAGAAGAGGAGCGGAACCACCTTGCGAAGATCGAGGGGTATCTCGCGGATCTTCCGCCCGCCCCTCGCTGAGACACCGGGGCGTCGCACGACGCCCGACCGCCACTTTTCCGGGAGGAGACCGAATGCCCGTCAACCCGATGGATGTGATCCGCATGGCGCTCGACCGCGAGAAGGTCGCGTACCGGAACTACACGGAGTACGCCCGGATCGCCACGCAGCCGGAGATCCGGGAGCTGTTCCGCTACCTCGCGGAGGAGGAGAAGAAGCACGTGAAGCTCCTCTCCGATGAGATCGAGAAGGAAACGCTCCAGGAGATGTAGCCCGGCGCGCCGGGTTCCCGCGGGAGGCCGGTGTGAGGCTTTATCTGTACGACAGCGCATCCCGGGGGAAAGTCCCCTTCGAACCCGCCGACCCGGGGCGGGTGCGCATTTACACGTGCGGCCCCACGGTGTACCGCTACGCCCACATAGGGAACCTTCGCACCTACCTCCTTACCGACCTCCTCGTCCGGACGCTTCGGTACCTCGGGTACGCAACGTTCTCCGTCCAGAACATCACGGACATGGGGCACATGCACCAGGGGCAGCTGGAGCTGGGCGAGGACAGGGTGATCGCCGCCGCCCGCGCGGCCGGGAAGTCGGCGCGGGAGATCGCAGCGTTCTTCACGGAGGCCTACTTCAGGGACTGCCGGAGGATGGCGTTCCTCCCGGCCGACGTCTACCCGAGGGCCTCGGAGCACGTTCCCGAGATGATCTCCCTCGTGGATGCGCTCGAGGAGCGGGGGGCGGTCTACGGGGAGGGCGGGTACCTCTACTTCGACGTGACGAAGGCCCCCGGCTACGGTGTCTTCTCGGGAGCCGGCCTGGGGGAAGGGGAGCCCGCGGACCGGACGGGCGAGGCGATCCACCGGCACAAGAAGCGTCCGGAGGATTTCACCCTCTGGATGCCCGCCGAGCCCGGCCGGGAGTTCCGGTGGGACAGCCCTTGGGGCCCCGGGTGGCCGGGGTGGCACATCGAGTGCGCGGCGATGTCGCTGAAATATCTCGGATCCGAGTTCGATATCCACGTCGGGGGCGTCGACCTCCGGTTTCCGCACCACGAGAACTCACGGGCGGTGGTGTTGACCGCCACCGGGAAGCGGTTCGCCGCGCTCTGGGTGCACGCCGCGCACCTGCTGGTCGAGGGGAAGAAGATGTCGAAGTCGGCGGGGAACGAGCACACCCTCGACGACCTCGAGAAAGGTCCGCCGGGCGCCGGGACCGGTTTCTCTCCGGCCGATTTCCGGCACTACTGCCTCACGCTGCACTACGCTTCGCCGATGAACTTCACCTGGGATGGACTGGCGGCCGCCGCCCGCGCGCGCATCCGCCTGCAGGCCGCTTTCCGCCGGGCCGCGCTGCGCGAAACGTCGGGAGGAAACGCCGCGGCGGCGTTGAGTGCGGAGTTCCGCGGCGCGATCTCGGACGACCTGAACATGCCGCGCGCCCTCGCCATTGCCCACAAGGCGGTCCGGTCGGGAATCGGAGGCGATGTGGTCCGGTCGCTCGCGGCGGAGTGGGACGGTGTCCTCGCGGTGGGGCTGCTCTCCGAAAGCGGCGCTGAACGTGAACGTGCCGGCGTCGGCGAAGGAGAGGCGGAGGAAGTTCCCCCCGCAGTCGAGGCGATGGCTCGGGAACGGGAGAGCCGGCGGCGGGAGCGCGATTACCCTGCGGCGGATGCGCTGCGGGAAAAGATCCGCGCCGCGGGGTACGATGTCGTGGATGCGGCGGAGGGAACCGCGGTTCTTCGGAAAATCCCGGGGACCAGGGAGAGGTGACGCGGATGGGACCGGTTCGAAACGTGGACGACCTGATGACGCTGGGGCACGGCTACCAGCGGTCGATGATCCTGTTCGCCGCTCTCAAGCTCGGCGTCTTCCGGCGCCTCGCGGACGGGGGATGCGACGCCGCAACGCTCGCGCGTCGGGTCGGGACGGACGCGGAGAAGCTCTCCATCCTCCTGGATGCCCTCGCGGCCCTGGGGCTGGTCGAAAAACGCGGCCGCCGGTACCGGAACGCAAAACCGGCCCACGACTTCCTGCTGCCGGGACCGCGTTCGAAGGAGTCCATCCTCCTGCACCACCTCGACGGTTGGGGAGAGTGGGGCCGCCTTCCTTCCACGATCCGGGCGGGGCGGAAGCCCCGTGGCGGCGCGCAGGGGACCTGGCAGGAGAACTTCATCCGCGGGATGGAGGAGAACTCCCTCGAGCGCGCTGGGGCGGTCGCCCGGGAAATCCCCCTCCGACCCGGGGAGCGGGTGCTGGACCTGGGAGGAGGCCCGGGCACGTACGCTGTCGCCTGGGCGGCCGTATCGCCGGATTCGGTGATCACCGTCTTCGACACGCCGGAGACGCTGCGGGTCACGAGGAAGATCCTGCGGGAGAAGGGCGCTTCGGTGCGGGTGCGCCTCCTGGAGGGGGATTTCCTCGTGGACCCGATCGGCGGACCGTTCGATTTCGTCTGGATATCGCAGATCCTGCACGCGTACTCCGAGGGGGATTGCATAAAACTGCTGCGCCGGGTGCGCGCCGCCCTCGCCCCGGGCGGGCGGGTGGCGGTGCAGGAGTTCCTGCTCGCGGAGGGGAAGACCTCCCCGCCGGGGCCGGTCTTCTTCTCCGTCCACATGGTGGCCGTGACGGGCGGGGGGAGAGCGTATACGGCACGAGAGATCGCCGCGATGTTGAAGGCGGCGGGGTTCCGGAAAATCTCCGCCGACCGGCCGGACTCGCGCGGCGTCGGCATCGTATGCGCGGTCCGGTAAGGATGGCCGGCGCGGTTGGAATTACCCGAAGGGCAACCCTGCGAGCCAGTGAAATGCGGGGGCGACCAGCAACGGCCGCCCTTCATTGTCCAGGCGCCGGAATCCGACGCCTTCGCGTACGAGTTGCACGGCCGGAATGCGAAGTCTCCGTTGCATGGCGAGCAGTGCCTTCGACGGCTTCTCATCGGAAAGTTTGGCTTCGACCAGAGGAATCGGGACCCGGTCGTTGGCGATCAGGAAATCGACCTCCTGCTGTTCCTTGTTCTTCAGGAAATGAAGCGAGAATCCCCCCAGCCCCAGGTCGTTCCAGACGTTGACGGCCCGATGAATTTCCAATGCCACCATGTTTTCGAATCGGGCGCCGGCCTCGGGAATGCGCGGCGGGTCGAACAGGTAGATCTTGCGTTCTTTCCGGATCGCCCGGCTGATCCGCTCCGTCCACGTGGGGACGGAAAAGACGAGGAAGAACCGCTCGAACAGCGACACCCAGTTCTGGACGGTGTGGTACGACACGTTCAGGTCCTCGGTCAGCGACGGGATGGAGAGCGGACTGCCGATGCGGGAGGGAAGAAGGGCGAAAAGGGTTTCCATTTCCGCGATCCCCCGCACGCCGGAAATGTCGCGGATATCTTCCCGAACGAGCTGGCGCGCGTAGGTGGCCGACCAGCGGCGCCACGCCGCCGCCCCGTTTTTCAGGTGCGGTTCGGGGAAGCCGCTCTGCGTCTCCATTCGTTCCCATATCGCCCGCCGCTTTTCGTCGTCCGCCGGCTTGATCGCGAGCGGGTCGCGCAGGAAATCGGCGAACGCCCGGTTTGTGCCGGCCAACTCCGCCAGCGTGAACGGCCAGAGGTGGAATTGCAGATATCGGCCTGCCAGCGAATCGCCTCCTTTCCGGTAAATGTCAAGCCGTCCGCTGCCGGTGACCAGGAAGCGGTACTCATCCCCGTACCGGTCGTAGATTCCCTTGAGGTAATTCTTCCAGTCCCGGTATTTGTGGATCTCGTCGAGGATCACGAGCGGCCGACTGTCGTCGCGCCGGCGGAGCCCTGTGAAGAACGCGGGATCCTCGATGATCCGCCGGCGGTCTTCGAGGATGTCCCAGTTTGCGTAGACGCTGTTGGAGAACGTGGCGGCGATCTGCCGGGCAAGCGTGGTCTTGCCGGCCTGGCGCGGGCCCGAGAGGAAGACCATCGACTTGTCCTCCGACAGGACCCGCCATAAGTTGAAGTATGCCTCGCGTCCGACCATATGGCTAATATGTCATTTACTGCAATATAGTCAAGACCATATTGCAGTATGGTTCAATTGTTGGTGGTCGCCCTTGTGCTCGTAGAGCACAAAACAAAAGAACCGGGGCCCCCCGTGAAGGGAAGCCCCGGTTCGACGACTTTCCGGTGGTTGGCGCTACA
>JAENIX010000223.1 GCA_016844415.1 Actinomycetota bacterium
ACAGCGGCGCCTGATCGCCAGCATAGACCGCAGGCTTTCGATTCTCGGCGGGCAGATGGATAGGACGGAGCGGGCGGTCCGGGCGCTCGACGAAGAGCGCGGCAGGGTGCACGGGACCCTGAACGCCGTGTCGCGTGAAGTGTTCGCCGGCGACAGGACGAGGATCGGGGCCCTGGCTGAGGACTCGTCCGGCGAGCGATCGCGCTACTTCGCTGGCAGGGTTCTGTCGAAGGAGCTGGCCCGGTACGGCCGTATTTCCGCCGACAAGGATGAGAAGGAGAAGGTCCTCTCCGGCATAGAGCGAAGCATCGAGGATTCAGAGCGCCGCATGGCGGCGCAGAGGAAAGCAGGGGACAAGCTCGCCACGCAGCAGGTGGAGGAAAAGAAGCGGCTGGCGGAGATCGAGGCCAAGAAGAAAAAGAAAGTTGCCGAGCTTCGCGCCCTTCGTTCGCGGATCGCGAGGATGGAATCGCTCGTTTCCCGGATCGAGCGGCAGGCGGGGGAAAAGGAACGCGGGGGAAAGGAACCTCGCAAGGCCGGCCCCGCGCGGTTTTCCGGGGTCTCCGGCGGATGATCGGGAGGTTCGGGAAGCAGCGGGATCCAGTCTTCGACGTGGACGTGGAGAACCGCGGGGTCGAGATAGAAGCCCCCTCCGGCGCCGTCATACATGCGGTCGGCAAGGGGGAAGTCGTCTTCGTCGGCAGCGTGTCGGGGTTCGGCAGGGTGCTCATCGTCCAGCACGGCAGCGGCCTTTTCTCGGTCTACGGAAAAGCCGGCGGTTTTTCCGTGAAGCAGGGGCAGGCGGTGGCCGCGGGAGAGGCCGTGGGGCAACTGCCGGCGAGCCCGGACGGGAAATCGGTGCTATACTTGGAACTCAGGGCTGCGGGGACCGCCATCGATCCCGCTGCGGTGCTTCCCCTTTTCCGGTAAGGCGCGCCTGATCGCCAGTACGTTTTTTCAAAGGAGGCGTTTGATGAAAGGCAAGAAATGGCTGGGCCCCGCGGCGGTTCTCCTGGTGTTCCTCGTGGGGTTCATCTCCGGGGATCTGACCGCTTCCCGCCAGGGGGCGCAGGCCAACGTCGCGTTCGGAAAACTGAAAACGCTGGGCGATGTCCTCTCCCAGGTCCAGGTGAGCTACGTGGAGGAACCAAACGTAGACGAGATGATCAACGGGGCGATCAAGGGGATGCTCCAGACGCTGGACGCACATAGTTCCTACCTCACCCCCGACATGCTGAAACAGGTGGAAGTGGAGACCAGGGGCGCTTTCGGGGGCCTCGGCATCGAGATCGGCGTCAAGGAAGGGGTCCTGACGGTCATCTCCCCTATCGAGGACACCCCCGCGTTCCGCGCGGGGCTCCAGGCGGGGGACAAGATCGTACGGATAGAGAAGGAGCCGACCCGGGACATGAGCGTCATGGACGCGGTCAAGAGACTGCGCGGCGAACCGGGGACGAAGGTGACGATCACGATCGTTCGGGAAGGGCTGTCCGAGCCCAAGTCCTACACCATCACCCGGGACATCATCAAGATCCGGAGCGTCAAGGTGAAGGAACTGGGCGACGGCATCGGCTACATCCGCCTGACCCAGTTCCAGCAGGATACCGACGGCGAGCTTGAAAAGGCCCTCCAGCAGCACACTAATGGGAAGGGAGGTCTCAAAGGCCTGGTGCTGGACCTTCGAAACAACCCCGGGGGCCTTCTCGACCAGGCGGTGAAGGTGGCGGACAAGTTCCTCGAGTCCGGCCTCGTCGTCTACACGGACGGACGGCTGGAAAACCAGAAGTTCAAGTACTTCGCTCACAAGGAGGGTACGTATACCGGGTTCCCTATAGTGATACTGGTGAACGCAGGAACGGCCTCGGCATCGGAGATCGTGGCAGGCGCGCTTCAGGACCACGGACGGGCGATCGTCCTGGGGACGCAGACCTTCGGAAAAGGGTCCGTTCAGACCATCATACCGATGGAGGATGGCTCGGCGCTACGGCTGACAACCGCCCGCTACTACACGCCGAACGGGCGGTCCATCCAGGCCAAGGGGATCGAGCCGGATATCGTGGTCACCGACGGACGCGAAGCCGGCGAGGGGCACCCCGGGCCTCTCCGTGAAAAAGATATAGAACGTCACCTTAAGGGAGAGAACGAGGAGAAGGAAAGCTCCGGGACGAAGGCGGAGCCGTCCGCGCCCAGGAGCAAGAAGGAAGACCCTTCGGGAAAGAAGAACGGGAAAAAGACGGCGGCGCAGGGCGAGGAGGTAAGGAAGGAGGACGCCAAGGATCCCCAGCTCGAGCGGGCGACGGAGCTCCTCAAAGGGTGGGAGATCTTCAAGACGCGCTTCATAGATAAATCCAAGCCGTCCTGAAGCGGCGCCGGCCGGTTCATGGAGTTTCCGTTCCGGTGATTATGATGTCCATGACCTTTAGCCCGCATTTCCCACCAGCCTCCTGCTGCGTCGGCGGATACGGGCATGTCTACTGCGTTGCCCTCCTTCGTGCTCCTCGACGTAGTTTAAACTACGCCTGCGGTGCCCGAAGTTCGTGCGCCTTGTATCCACGCCCGTCTCCACCGCCTCGCTACGGAGCCCGGTGAGAAATGCGGGCTAGGGGGCGGGAGGGCAGCAGAAGAAGGCGTTGGGGGACGCTGATGGGGGGAGCGTTTCTCGCCGGTCTCCTGGCGATGGGCGTGTTGCTGCTTCTGCCCGGCCATGGGAAAAGGGAACAGGGGCCAGCATCCTCTTTTGCCCCGCCTGCGATACTGTCACCGACCGGTCAGCAACCTGCCGGGCAACCCCCCGCGTCGCGGCTTGCCATCGTCGTGGACGACCTGGGGTACGAACCTTCCCTCGATGCCGAATGGCTGAAGATCCCTGAGAAGGCCACCGTTGCCGTTCTTCCGTTCGGCCCTTCCTCCAGGAAAGTCGCCGAAACGGCCCGCGCCCGCGGGTGGACGGTGATCCTGCACATCCCCATGGAACCTGAAAGCACGGTTTCCGACAGGACGGAACGGTTCCGCATACGCAGGGGGATGGGCAGGGAGGAGATCGAGACGCTTCTTCAGCGCATGGCCGAAAACCTTCCACAGGCGACGGGCGCGAGCAATCACATGGGCTCGGCGGCGACCGCGGACCCGGTCACGATGGCGGCGGTCGCATCCGCGCTGCGGAAGATGGGGTACTTCATGCTTGACAGCGCGACCACCCC
>JAENIX010000224.1 GCA_016844415.1 Actinomycetota bacterium
CTCTCCCGGACGGAGGAAATCGCCGGGGAGATCCTGAGCCTGCCCATGTACCCGGAACTCGGAGAAGAGAATGTTCGACGGGTCTGCGCCGAGATCGCCGGCTGGATCCGGGGGTGAGAGAGCATTCCCTCATGGAATCGAGATGACATCCGAGACCATGATCTGCAAGCATCGCAACGGTCCTGTCGTCCTCGTCTCGAGGCCGATCGGATTCACGTTCCCTCTTTCGTACGCATACCTCGCGGGTTACTTAAGGGAAAAGCACGAGGATGTCCGGGTATTGTTCAAGCCGGGTCGCAAGCACATCCCCGCTTTGGTCAAGGAGATCATGGCCCTGGATCCGCTGATCGTCGGATTCGGAAATCTGTACCCGGAATTGAAGGAAATCGGCGAAATCATCGGGATGCTGGACAAGGCGGGGCGCCGGTTCCCGATCGTGATCGGCGGGCAAATGGTTTCTCCGATACCCGAGTTCGCGGTCACCGTGACCGGGGCGGATTTCGGGGTGATCGGAGAAGGAGAAATAGTTCTATGGGAACTGGTCAAAGCATTGCGCGATGGAAGAGATCCCTCAACGGTGAAAGGGTTGGCAATCAGGCAAGGGAACCAGGTCCTGTTGACCGGCCCCGGGGAATATATCCAGGATCTGTCCATATTGCCCTCCATTCCTTACGACCTGTTCCCTGAAGAAAAGTGGCTGATGATCGGCAGATGGTACGCGGAGAACGCGTTTCAGCCGCATTGGAGACTTAAAGACCGGGTGATCAATATCCATGGCGGCAGAGGGTGCCCGTTCACATGCAATTTCTGCTATCACCACAGCAAGCCCAGATACCGGCCTGTCCCCTTGATGATGCAGGAAGCCGCGGAGGCATTGGAACGCTTCAACGGGAACATGCTCTATTTCTCGGATGACCTGGTGATGGCCAGTCCAAACCGGGCACGCCAGCTGGTAGAGGGGATAAGGTCGCTGAACAGGCCAGTCGAATATTCGATGTCCGCGCGATTCGACATCTTGCATAAAATCGACGACGGATTGCTGCAGGAACTGAAAAACTCGGGCTGTCGAACGATGGGGTTGGGAGTCGAATCGGGATCGGACCGGATGCTCAAGGTCATCGGCAAGAACGTCACCGCGGATATGATGAAGTTCGACCTCGAGAGGTTGAGGAAAACAGGGATACTTCCCAGCGTTTCGATAATGGTGGGGCAGCACACCGAAACCATGGAAGATGTCGAGGCCTCCATGGATTTCGTGAGGGAAACGGTCCGCGACAACCCGAATATCAATTACGCTTTCACGATTACGACCCCTTTCCCGGGGACGGCGCTCTATAACCTGATAATGAAAAATGGCCACCTGCGGGATCACAAGGAATTCTATGACCGGTATTTCGCCGGGCGCTCGGAATGGAATCAGATCGTCAACCTCTCGGAAATGAGCCCCGAGCAGGTCGCATTTTCACACAAAAAGATCCTGGAGATCTACAACGAGGAAAAAAGGAAGAAACTGAAACGGGCGGTGATCGTCCTGGAAAAATCCCAGGGGATCCTCAACAGGGCCGTTTATATTCTCCGGAAATACCGGATCACCAGAATGATTCCGGAAAAACTCGATTCCTCCTACAGTTTCATCCTGGCAGGATTGGAAAAACACAGGCTGCGATTGCGCGGAATCGGTTGAATGCGACACTACTGCACCTATTTCGACCGTTTCTACCTCGGACAGGGCCTCACCCTGTACCGGTCGCTCCTGGCTGCGTCCGCCGGACCGTTCGTCCTGCACGTGCTCTGCTTCGACGACGAGACTTTCGACGTCCTCTCGCGCCTGGGGAGGGCGGATCTCAAGCCCGTGTCTCTCCGGGAATTCGAAGATGGAGATGCGGCCCTTCTGGAGGCCAAGAAAACCCGGAACCGGGTGGAATACTACTTCACCTGTTCTCCGTCGTGGCTACTTTATCTCCTGAACCGCTACCCCGAAACGGACATCATCACGTATCTCGATGCCGACCTGATGTTTCACTCCGCTCCCGGACCGATCTTCGATGAGTTGGGAGATGGAGATGTCCTCATCGTGGGACACAGGTTTCCGGAGCGTTTTCGGAAACTGGAGGTCTACGGAATATACAACGTGGGGCTGATCTCGTTCCGCAACTCCCCTTCCGGGCGTAAAGCCCTCGGGTGGTGGCGCGATCGATGCCTGGAATGGTGCCACGACCGTGTCGAGGAAGGCAGGTTCGCCGACCAGAAGTACCTTGACGACTGGCCGGAGCGATTCGAAGGGGTTGTGGTGCTGCGGCACCCGGGAGCGGGTCTTGCGCCCTGGAACCTGATGAACCATGCCATTGCCCCCGGAAAGGGAGCGCCCACGGTCGACGGCAGGCCTCTGGTCTTTTTCCATTACCACGGCGTCAAGGTCATCCGCCGTTTCCTGTACGATCTGGGCAAGGATCACGGGCCGATTTCCAGGTTTAATCGCAGGACCGTCTATCAACCGTACGTGAGAGCCCTCAAGGAAACCGAGCGGTGGCTTCAGGAAAGGATGCCGGGGATTACGGTGAAATACGCGCATCCCCGCCTGAAGAAATACGGGGTCGGGGGATTCATCAAGCGACTCTACCGGGGCCAATTCCTTTTCGACCTTGTCTGACCATATAATATCCGCGATGGCATCCCCCCTTCCGCGGATCACGGTCGTGACGCCTTCCTACAACCAGGCGAAGTATCTCGAGCACACGGTGCTGTCCCCGGATCTCGAGTACATAGTCATGGATGGAGGAAGCACGGACGGCTCCATGGATATCCTCCGGAAATACGCGGATCGGATCGACCACCTTGAAAGCGGGAAAGACAATGGGCAGGCCGATGCCGTGTTGAGGGGCTTCCGGCGGGCCACCGGCGAGATCCTCTGCTATGTCAACTCCGACGACATGCTCCTCCCGGGAGCCTTGCTTGCGGTCGGGGAACATTTCGCATCGAATCCCGGCACCGAACTTCTTGTGGGCGGATCCGTCCAGATCGATGAAAACGGGGAGCTGTGGAGGGACCGGAAAAACCGCCTGTCTTTCAACCTTGGGACCGAGGTCTCCCATCTGCAGCTGCTTTTCGTCGGATGCCGGTTTGCCCAGCCCGCCTCGTTCTGGAGGCGGAGCGCCTTCTTCGAGGCCGGGGGTTTCGATCCGGACCTGCGGTTCTGCTTCGATTACGATATGTACCTGAGGTTGACGCTGCGAAAGCCGGGGGCATGCCTGCGAAAATTCCTCGCCGCCTTTCGGGTGCATCCGGAAAGCAAGTCCAGCACGCTTCAGGAGATCCGCTCGCGGGAAAACGGTGTGCTCCATCGGCGGTTCGGGAGAGACAAGATCCCGGCGGTGAAGCGGACATGGTATCGCTTCCATTACCGGCGAACCGAAAAGAAGGAAATCCGGCGTTTACGTCGGATGCTCCGGCTCGGCCTCCTGCGATTGCCGACCGCCGGGGACCGCGATCCGGCGGCTTGGGGTTCACTTTCCTGACTTGAAGGAGTCCGCCATCAGTCCGGCCATGGCCAGCGCGGCCGCCTCCGGTGAAATGCTTCTCCTGCATTCCGCGTCACGGGAGCACCTCTTGCGCAGACACGCCGTGCACGGCATTGGCGCCTGGATGAACCGGTGGCCGGGACCGCATGGCGCGTTCCGGTTCCCGTCGGTCACCCGGAAGACGGAAACCGTCCTGCATCCGACGGCGGCTGCGACGTGGAGAGGGCCCGTGTCCGGCGCCATCATGTAGCCGCACTTTCGATACACCGCCGCCAGTTCCTTCAGCGAAAGCACGGGCAGGACGGCAAGGCCGCGTCCCGCGAGCCTCCGGATCCTGTCCGCCTCCCGCCGCTCCTCTTCGCTACCCCACGACAGGAAGACCCCCAGCCGTGGGAACCGCAGCCCAAGCTCGCGCGCGGCTTCCGCCCAGAACTCCGGATCCATCCGCTTCGTATTCCAGGTGGTGCCGGGGTGAATGACGACAAGCGGGGCGGCCTCGGGAAAAACCTGGCGGACGATCTGATCGGCCTTTTGTTCCTGCAACTCCGTGATTGCTATTTCCGCCCGCAGTGAGGCCGGATCGAACTCGCCTCCGAAGGGGGCGCTGACGACCCGGAGCAGCCTGCGCGTTATATGAAGGTCGTCCGGCCGCAGGGAAACCTTGCGGTTCGTGAAGAGCAGGTTCGGCGCTTCACGGACCCCGTGCCGGTCGAAGCCGAATCGCAAGGGTGCGCCCGACAGGCGCGTTACTACCCCGCTCTTCGCGTTCCCCTGGAGGTCAAAAGCAGCGTCGTATCTTCCTTCCTGAAGCTCCCGCACCGCACCGGCGGCCTCGTGCCGGGCCTTCGACGTGGTCCACTCCTGTTTCCATCGCCTAAGGTCGAGCTGCACAACCCGGTGGAGCGCGCCGTTCCCCTCGAGAAGGGGGGCGAACCTGCGGTCGACCGCCCAGTCTATGCGGGAGCCCGGGGCCGCTTTCTTAAGATAATCAAGCACGGGCAGGGCGTGCGCGACGTCTCCCAGCGCGGAAAGCTTGACTATGAGGATCCGGCCGAATTCAGCGGGCTTCACTCGTTTGCTCCGAATAGAGCCTGCGGGCGGCCGCGATGACCATCTCCGAAGTCACTCCCAACATGCACTCATGGCCGCGGTCGCATTCCCTGAGCCTGCAGGGAGCGCAGTCGACGTCGACACGCATGACCTTCGCGTTTTCGGTCCAGGGCGCGGTCGTTCGCCAGTCGGTCGGGCCGAAGATCGCCACCAGCGGGACGCCCAGCGCAGCGGCGATGTGCATGGGTCCCGAATCGTTCGTCACGAGAAAGGCGCACCGAGACAGAAGAGCCATTAGTTCCCTCACCGACGTCCGCCCCGCCAGGTTC
>JAENIX010000225.1 GCA_016844415.1 Actinomycetota bacterium
AGGGGAGGAAAGAGCTTGTGGCGCGGCTCGATCTATTCGTCCGGGCGGCCGGCATTCTCGGTCCGGTCGTCTTCACCGCGATCTACGCGCTTGCGATTCTCGTTTTCCCCGCGACGCCATTCACGGCGGCGGGCGCCCTGATCTTCGGGAAGTACCTCGGAGCGGTCTGCAACATCCTCGGGGCGATCGGCGGGGCGTCGCTCTCCTTCCTCCTGGCCCGCTATCTCCTGCGCGGCTTCGCGAAAGGTTTCCTGACAGGCCGCCTGGCGAACCTGGACCGGAAAGTGAGGGAGCACGGGTTTTCGGTCATCTTATACCTGCGCATCTTCTGGTTCCCCTTCATCGTCCTCAACTACGCGGCCGGGGCCACGCACATCCGGTTCGCGGACTTCTTCTGGGGAACACTCATGGGGATCATCCCCGCCATGCTCATCGTTTCCTTCTTCTTCGGGAATGTACGGGAGATCGCGGCCTCCTATCGCGGCCCAGCCGACCTGCTTCAGCCGAACGTCCTTATCCCCGCGGCACTGCTCCTGCTGACCTTTTTCCTTCCCACGCTGCACAAGCGGTTCAAGAAGAGACGCCGCAGCGGGGAACCGCCGGAGCCGGAGGATGATATCTGAAAATTTCCGTGATCATCCCCGCGCTGGACGAAGAGACATCGCTGCCTGCGACGATACGGTCGGCCCGGGAGGCCGGGGCGGATGAGGTGGTTGTCGTTGACGGCGGAAGCGCGGACGGAAGCAGGGAAACCGCGCTCCGCCTCGCGGATACCCTCGTCTGCACGGCGCGGGGCCGCGCCGCGCAGATGAACGCGGGGGCGCGCGCCTCATCCGGAGAGGCGCTGCTTTTCCTTCACGCGGACACCCTGCTTCCCCCGGAGTCGATCCGGGCCGTCCGTGCGGCTTTACGGCGTGCTGACATCCAGGGAGGGGCATTCTCCGTCCGCCTTGAAGTATCTCCTTCCGCTTCTCCGTACATGAAGGCGATGCTCCGGCTTACCGGCAGGATGATCTGCGTACGCTCGCGGCTCTTCCGCTCGTACACTGGAGACCAGGCGATATTCGTCCGCAGGGAAACTTTCGAAGCGTTGGAGGGATACCCTGAAGTCCAGCTTATGGAGGACGTGGAGTTCTCCAGGAGGATGACGAGGCGCGGGAAGACACTGCTGCTTCCGGTGCGGATCACGACGTCGGGAAGGCGCTGGGAGGCAGCCGGGGCCGTAAGGACAATCCTTCTGATGTGGTCGCTGCGGGCGGGGCATTTCTTCGGGCTTTCGCCTTCGCGTTGCGCGGAATTCTACGGGAGGGGCAGGGGGAAATGAGGCCTGATCCTCCCCGCGTCATGAACCGATGGTTCCGCGTTGCGGGCGGCGCCGCGATGAACCTGTGCTTCGGCTCCGCGTATGCCTGGAGCGTTTTCCTCCAGCCTCTTCAGTCGGAGTTCGGATGGACGCGCGCCCAGGTGTCGGTCGCTTTCACCCTCTGCATCGCCTGCATCGCCATGGGAGTCCTGATCGGGGGGCGCTGGCAGGACCGGAAAGGGCCCGCGATAGTGGGGCTGACCGGAGCGTTTCTCTTCTCCGGGGGGATGCTGCTCACCAGTTTCACTCACTCCCTCTGGTGGCTGTACGTTTTCTACGGCGTCGTGGTCGGCTTCGCAAGCGGAGTCGGGTACACATGTCCGCTCGCCGTCGGAATGAAGTGGTTCCCGGACAGGCGGGGGCTGGTGACGGGCCTCATGGTCATGGGATACGGGGCGGGGGGAGCGCTGATCGCGCCTCTTGCAGGACTGTTAATCCATTTGTACGGGTGGAGACTTACGTTCGCCATGCTCGGCATCGGGTTTCTCATCGTGACCACGGCCGGCTCGTTCTTCCTGCGAAATCCGCCGGAAGGATGGCGACCAAAGGGATGGAACCCGCCGCCTCCGGGGGAAGGGGCGTTCAGGACACTCCACGATTACGCGCCGCTCGAGATGATGCGCACCGGGACTTTCCTGCGCATGTGGCCTTCCTATGCCCTGGGAACCACCGCCGGACTCATGATTATCGGACATCTTGCCGCCTTTGCCCAAGGGACCGGGTTTTCCCGGCCCGACGCGGCCATTGCAGTGGGGATACTGGCCATAGGGAACGGATTCGGACGGATCGGCTCCGGGTGGATGTCCGACCACTTCGGCCGGACGAGGACGCTCGCTCTGGTAATGGGAGTGACGGCTGTCCTGCTCTTCCTCGCGCCCTGGGTATCCACGCGGATCCATCTCTTCGGAGCGGCTTTCCTGATCGGCTACTGCTACGGGTCGCAGCTCGCCGTCGTCCCTTCCGCGACCGCCGACTTCTTCGGGGTGCGCAACCTGGGGAACAACTACGGCGTCGTGGTGACCGCCTGGGGGACCGCCGGGATCATCGGGCCGATGCTGGGAGGATGGATCTTCGACTCCACGCAGAGCTACGCGCCGGCGTTCCGAATCGCCGCCCTGCTCGCGCTCCTTGCGGCCTTGCTTATTCTTACGGTCAAACCGCCGAGACCCCCGCCCCACTCCCGGATATAATTCGCTCCCTGGGGTACGCCGCATCATGCTCACTGTCCTACTCCCATGTGAGCAGTAGCGGTGTAAACGGGTTGACCAGGTCGGTGTGCTTCGGCATGATCCGGGCCGTGTAGCCATACCGGCCGGTCACCTTGCAAGGAATCTCCGCGCGGAAGATGTCGCCTTCGCCGTCCCGGCCGTC
>JAENIX010000226.1 GCA_016844415.1 Actinomycetota bacterium
CGGTGGGGGTCTCGCACAACATCATAGAGGCTTCCTGGCAGGCCCTGGTCGACAGCATCCGGTACAAACTCTGGAGATCGAGGCGTGCCGGGAAAACGCGGGGAGGAGACTGAAAGCAGGGTTTCGGACGGCGAACCGCCGCCCGGGTCTTCAAGATATCGAGCCTGCCTGATCGTATCCCTGATTATTCTAGTATGGAATGTTGCCGCCTCATGGCGGCATTTTCATTACGCGTTCCCGCCTCCTTCCCCGCAGATCGATTGCACCTCAACGGTTCCGACCGGCCCCCTCAATGTAAAGCAGAGATTCCTTCTAGGCAGGAAAGTGGATATCAACCGGGCAGGGTGGGAGGAGATCTCCGGCCTTCCAGGCATCTCCGACAAGGTAGCCGAATCGATCGTGGAGGCCAGGGGTCGGGTCGGCGGGTTCAGGCGTCCCGAGGACCTGATGATGGCCAAGGGGATCAAGGAAAAAAAGTTGAAGAAAATACTTCCATTTATTTCAGGATTCGATAATAATTGACATAAATAGTCATGTTAATGCAATGGGAGGGGGAGGCATGTTCCGGCGAGCGCGACCCGGCGGCGCAAAGCGTGCTGGAGATCCTGTTCTGCTATCCCGGGTTCCACGCCATGCGCTTCCATCACGTTTCCCATTGGCTATGGACGAACAACCTGCGGTTGCCGGCCAGATTCCTTTCACATGTATCCCGCTGCCTGACGGGGATAGAGATCCACCCGGGGGCAACCATAGGGGAAGGGTTCTTCATAGACCACGGGATGGGGGTCGTGATCGGGGAGACGGCGGAGATAGGGAAGAACGTTACGATGTACCACGGGGTGACCCTCGGCGGGACGAGCTGGAACAAGGGGAAGCGGCACCCGACGATCGAAGACAACGTGATAATCGGCGCAGGCGCCGCCATCCTCGGCAACATCCGGATCGGGCAGGATTCCAAAATCGGCTCCGGGTCGGTCGTGAACCGAGAGGTACCTCCAAACTCGACCGTGGTCGGCATACCCGGAAGGATCGTGTACCGGGAAGGAAACGTCTACAGCGACCCGACGGGCGTCGGCGGAACACCGGACCCGGAAGGGAAAGCGATAAAGTGCCTGACGGAACAGGTCATGGCGCTCGAGAAGCAGGTGGAAGAGCTTTCAAGGAAGCTGGATACCGGGGAAGCGCCGTCTCGCGTGGAAAAGATCCGGTGAAGATCACAACGCGCGGAAGATACGCAGTAATGGCGCTGGTGAGCCTTGCCGCGTCCTCGCGGGGGAACCCCGTGTCCTTGAGGACAATCGCAAGCCAGGAAGAGATCCCGGAGCCCTATCTTCAACAGCTTTTTTCAAGACTTAGGAAACGAAACCTCGTGAAAAGCATTCGCGGCCCCGGGGGAGGATTCCTGCTTGCGCGACATCCTTCCCGGATCACTATCGGGGAGATAATCAGGACGGCGGAGGGCCGGGAGAAGGAGTCGAGCATCGGCTGCCGCAGGTCCGGACGTAAATGCGGACGGATCGAAAGATGCAAGACGCAGGGCATGTGGGATTCCCTGGAGTCGAGGATGGAAGAGTTCCTGGACTCCATTTCCATCGAGGATCTGTTTCGGGAAACCCCGGAGGAGATCCGCAGGGAGGCCAGGGCGTGAGGAAGGTATACCTCGACCACAACGCGACGACGCCTGTCCATCCAGAGGTGAGGAATGCGGTGGCGCCGTTTCTCTTCAACCTGTTCGGAAACCCTTCGAGCATCCACTGGGCCGGAAGGGACGTCCGGAAGGCGATAGAGGACGCGCGCCAGGAGACCGCGGCGTTCTTCGGTTGCCAGCCTCTGGAGATCGTGTTCACGAGCTCGGGGACGGAAAGCGACAACCTCGCTATCAAGGGGATTGCTTTCCGCAAGGGGAACGCCGGGAAACATATAGTCACTTCCGCGGTGGAGCATCCGGCGGTCATCAACACCTGCCGTTTTCTCGAAGGGCAGGGGTTTCGGGTGACGTACGTTCCCGTGAACCGGCATGGAATCGTGGAGCCTGAATCCGTGCGCGCGGCGATCGCGAAGGACACCATCCTCGTTTCCGTCATGAACGCCAACAACGAGACGGGTTGCGTCATGCCGATCCGGGAGATCGGCCGTCTGGCGCGGGAGGCGGGCGTCCTCATGCACACTGACGCCGTGCAGGCGGCGGGGAAGATCCCCATCGATTGGAAGGATCTTCCGGTCGACCTTCTCACATTCTCCGGCCACAAGGTCAATGGTGTCAAAGGGGCGGGCGGCCTGATCGTGCGCAAGGGGATGGAGATGGCTGCGGTCATCCACGGCGGCCACCAGGAGCGGGGGCGACGAGGCGGGACGGAGAACGTCGTCGGAATCGTAGGCATGGGAAAGGCGTTCTCGGTGTTGCGGGAAAACATGTCCGACGAAGTGCGTGAAACACGCAGGCTGCGCGACCGTTTCGAGAAAGCGCTGTTCGACAGGATCCCGGACCTGGTGCTGAACGGACACCCGACCGACCGGCTTCCCAACACGGTAAACATCTCGTTCCGTTTCGTCGAGGGGGAGGCGCTGCTCTTGAACCTCGACATTCTTGGGATCGCCTGCTCTTCCGGCTCGGCGTGCACTTCCGGGTCCCTCGAGGCGTCTCCCATCCTGATGGCGATGGGCGCCGATCCCGTGGATTCGCAGGGGGCGCTGCGGTTCAGCCTGGGGATGGGCAACACCGACGAGGACGTCGATTACGCGGTGGAATCGATCGAAGCGGTCGTCGCCAAACTGCGGGCGATGTCCCCTCTGGTCCGGAGGGAGGCAAAGGCCAGATGAAACGGCGAATATTGGCCGCCCTGAGCGGTGGAGTCGATTCTTCGGTCGCGGCGCTCATCCTTCAGAGGGAAGGGTTCGAGGTCATCGGAGTCTCGATGGACCTTTACGACTTCTCGGAGGTCACGAAGAACCGCTCGGGGACCTGTTGCTCCCTTGACGACCTGTACGACGCAAGGCGTGTGTGCGACCGGCTGGAGATCCCTTACTACGTCCTTAACCTGAGGGAAGAATTCCGGCGTGAAGTGATCGACCCGTTCGTTCGGGAGTATTCCAGCGGCCGGACCCCGAACCCCTGCGTGTTGTGCAACGAGCACCTGAAATTCCGCGCGCTGCTTCGCAAGGCCGACG
>JAENIX010000227.1 GCA_016844415.1 Actinomycetota bacterium
GATGATACGCGACACGCAGATGCCCGAGGATTGGGCTCACCAGTTGAAGCGGCTGATCGATCTTGCCGTCCACGGGGACCGCGTCGGCGTCATCCGCCAATTGAAGGTGCTCGTGAAAGGGTACGCGCCCCGCTACGAATTCCACGGAATGGATTTCCCCGCCGAGGACCATCCCTCCCCGATTCTTCCCGCCCCTCCCCCCTCCAAATCCCTCCACTAACCTCAGAACCGGGACGTTGCTAAGAACTCACAATAACCGGGACGTTCCTGTAAATTCTGGTATGATTAATTCATACTATTATGCTTATCCATGGAGGGGAGGACGAACGATATGGGCACGGCCGTGAAAAAAACCATCTCTCTCCCGCCGGACCTGGTGAAGGATGCCGAGAGGATCGCCCGGGAGGAAGGGAAGACGTTGAGCGCCGTCGTCCAGGATGCCCTGCGCCTGGCGCGGCGGGAAAGGCTGCTCGGGGAATGGAAGGGGGCGCAAGGATACTGGAGCGCCCGCGCGCGGGAAAAGGGACTTCTGCGGGAAGGGGACCTTGAACGGTTCCTTCGTCGCCGATGAGGATGGTTTTCGATACCAACATCCTGATCTCCGCATTGCTGTTCCCCGGCGGCCGTGCCGAGGCGGCCGTTTTGCGCGTGATCGACGGCGTGGATGAGATGATCGTTTCCCGGGAGATCATCGGGGAGGTTCTCTCGGTGCTTGCCGACAAGTTCGGTAGGGACAAGGAAGAACTGAGTCGGGTAGCCGTCCTCATCTCGGAAATAGGAAAGTTGACGATTCCATCCGTTCACTTGAGAGTGCTTCGCGACGATCCGGACAACCGGATCCTGGAATGTGCCGTTGCCGGCAAGGCCGACGCGATTGTGACTGGCGACAAAAAGATGCTGGCTTTAGGAGAGTTCCGCGGGGTTCGTCTCTTGTCCCTTACCGATTATCTTGCCGAAGGTTGATGGACTATCATTATTTACCGATAATCTCCTCCCTCACTTCCTCCACCAGAACGTTTCCACCAGCCCCGCCTTCCACCGGTGACCGGCTTCCCTCGGCGATTTGATATTCCGGAAACGCCATAAATGCGGTATTTTGTTTAAGTTTAGGGTTTATACATCGGGCGGAGGGCGGATCCATGAACATTGCGATCATCGGGACCGGATACGTCGGGCTGGTGACGGGGGTGTGCCTCGCGGAGCGCGGAAACGACGTACACTGCATCGACATTAATCCCAGGATAGTCGAGAAGCTTACGTCCGGCCAGATTACGATCTACGAGCCGGGGCTGGACGATATCTACCAGCGGAATCTTAAAAAAGGCCGGATCAAATTCTCCGGGAACCTGGTGGAGGCGGTTCTGCGGGCGGAAGTGATTTTCCTGTGCCTGCCGACCCCGCCCGGAGAGGACGGATCCGCGGATCTCAAATACATCCTGCAGGCGGCGGGCGAGATCGGGAAGATTTTTGCGCGCAATCCGGACGCGGGGTACAAGGTCATCGTTGACAAGAGCACCGTGCCGGTGGGGACGAGCGAGAAGGTCGACGCGGCGATCCGCGGGCATCTGGATTCGCGGTTCGAATTCGACGTGGTGTCGAACCCGGAGTTCCTGCGCGAAGGGTACGCGGTCGAGGACTTCCTGCGGCCGGAGCGCGTGGTGATCGGCAGCAGCAGCGAGCGGGCGGTCGCCATCCTGCAGGACCTGTACGAGCCGTTCATCCCGGCTGGGCACCCCGTGATCGTGATGGACGAGAAGAGCGCCGAGGTGACCAAGTACGCGGCGAATTCATTCCTGGCGATGAAGATTTCATACATGAACGACCTTTCCAACTTCTGCGAGGCTGTGGGCGCGGATGTGGAGAAGGTGCGGCACGGGATAGGCTCGGATTCGCGGATCGGGAAGACCTACCTGAATCCGGGGCTTGGATACGGCGGATCATGCCTGCCCAAGGACGTGAAGGCGCTGTTGAAATCCGCGCAGGACGCCGGCACTCCGCTTTCCATCCTCCAGTCGGTGGAGGATATCAACCAGGAGCAGCGCAAGCGTTTCTTCAGAAAGATGGAGAAGCACTTCAAGGGGAAGCTCGAGGGGCTTCGTGTGGCGGTGTGGGGTGTGGCGTTCAAGCCGAACACGGACGATACCCGCGAGGCGCCGGTGTTCTACATCGTGGATTCGCTTCTGGCCGGAAAGGCTTCGATAGTCGTCTTCGATCCGGAGGCGATGGGAGGGGCGAGGGGGCGGTACGGCGACCGGATCGAGTACGCGGAATCCTCCTACGGAGCGCTGCAGGGGGCCGATGCGCTCGTCATCGTCACGGAGTGGAACGAGTTCCGCAAGCCTGACTTCGGGCTTATGAAGAGCCTGATGCGTCAGCCGGTCGTCTTCGACGGGCGTAACATATACGACGCCCAGCGGATGAAGAAGCTCGGGTTCCTGTACCACTCGGTCGGCCGCAAATCCGTCGAGTCCCACATATAAAGAGGGATACATCAAAACTGGGACGTTCCTAAACTTTACTTAAGACCCAGGGACGTTCTTTAACTTTCGAGAGAAAGTTAACATAAAAAGTTAAAGAACGTCCCGGGCCTTAAGTAAAGTTAATAAACGTCCCTGGTCTTTAGTAAAGGAGGAGCGATGAAGGGTCTTGTCCTGAGCGGTGGGAAGGGGACGCGGTTGCGTCCGATCACGTTCACCAGCGCGAAGCAGCTTCTGCCCAT
>JAENIX010000030.1 GCA_016844415.1 Actinomycetota bacterium
CGGCAGGTCGGGATTCCCCATCCCGAGGTCGATCACATCCTCGCCGGCCCTGCGCATTTTCGATTTCAGTTCGGTCACCACCGCCAGCACGTACGGCGGCAGACGCTTGATTCTTGGGAACTCTTCCATTCGTCTTCTCCTGGGAAGATTAAAGAAGATACTCTAATGAATTGCGGCGGTTAAGTCAATTTCCGCCGGGCTATTGAGACAGTTGAGACGGGCTTACATTTGACGGAATTACACCCAGGCGATCTTGACGAGGTGTTCCACAGCCCGGAATTCCGGATCGCCGGTGACGATAACCGCCCCATGCTCCACTGCGGATGCCAATGCGAAACAGTCGGCATACGACAGACTGAATCCGGCCTTGTACTCCGCCGCCCGGAAGATCAGATCATTGGGAACGGGAAGAACGATAAAGCCCAGCCGCTCGATGTGGGCAAGGACCTCGATTTTTTTCTGGTCACCGAAGGCACGCTTCGTCGAGTAAACGATCTCGCCGAGGTTAATGGCGTTGAGATATTTCGGCGCTCCCGATCGGTTTGCCTGTTCCAACAGCCGAACAACCTTCTCGTTCCCCGCTTCCCGCTGGAACAACTTGAGAAGAGCATGGCTGTCGAACAGGAAGGGAACCTTCTCCATCAACGGAAATCCCTCTTCCGGTCACGAAGGAGACGTTCCGCGAGAGAAGGCTCGGAAGGGAGAGCGCCGCGGGCCGCGCGCACCGGGTCGTCCACCGGAGGAATGAGATAGATGATTCCGCCGTACTCCATTATCTGCATCTCAGTCCCCGGCTCGATGCGGAATTTCTTCCGTAGCCCGACGGGGATGACGATCTGCCCCTTCGAAAGCGTCCTTACTGTTGCCATGGCTTTCCAACCTTTTGTTTAAATGTTTAATACTTTACTGAATCGTACTACATCTTCCCCTCTTCGTCAACCAACTCACGCGTTCACAACTCACGCGTTCACAACTCACGCGTTCCTCTGATAGGTTCTCTCGCAGGCTTATCCAATGGTGGGTACCGCGGCTTCTTTCGAGGCGATCCATCGTGCGAGGGCGGCGTGCTCAGGTTGGGCGAGGGCTGGGTCTCGTTCGAGGAGCTTGGTTGCGATCTCCCTGGAACGGGAGAGCATACGCGCGTCCCGGACGATATCCGAGAATACGAGGTCCGGGATTCCGGACTGGCGCACACCGGCGAAATCACCAGGCCCCCGGATCTTCAGGTCTTCCTCCGCGATCCGGAAACCGTCGTTCGTCTTTTCCATCACGGAAAGGCGCGCGATCGCATCTTCGCCCTGCTGCCCTTCGACGAACAGAAAACAGAATGAAGGACGCGTCCCCCTTCCCACGCGGCCGCGAAGCTGGTGGAGCTGCGAGAGGCCGAACCGCTCCGCGTGCTCGATCAGCATCACGGTGGCCTCCGGCACGTCGATCCCAACCTCGACCACGGTTGTAGCAACCAGGATGCGTATATCCCCTTTCTGGAACCGCCGCATCACGTCGTCTTTCTCTTCCGATTTCATCCGGCCGTGCAGAAGGCCGACCCCGACACCCGGGAACGCGTCCCGGACCCGCTCCGCGGTCTTCGTGGCGTCGCGAAGCGTCAGTTTTTCCGATTCCTCCACTAGCGGAAGGACGACGTATGCCCTGCCCCCCTCTGCGATCTCTTTACGCACCTTGGCCCAGGCGGATTTCCGTTCCCCTTCACGGATGACCTTCGTAGTTATCGCCTTCCTGCCGGGAGGCATCTCGTCGATCACGGAGACGTCCAGGTCTCCGTACAGCGTCATCGCCAGCGTTCTCGGGATAGGCGTGGCGGTCATCACGAGGAGGTGCGGGGCGGTCTTCGACTTCCCTCGAAGCGCCGCCCGCTGGAGGACCCCGAATCGGTGCTGCTCGTCCACTACCCCAAGCCCCAGGCGCTCGAATTCGACGCCTTCCTGGATGATCGCATGCGTGCCGATGACGATGTGGGCTATCCCCTCCCGTATCTCCTTGCGCAGCGCCTCCCTTTTCTTTCCCGCAAGGACCGAGGTGAGAAGAACCACACGCACCGGCAACCCCTTGCACAGCGAGACGAACCGCTGGTAGTGCTGCTCGGCGAGAATCTCGGTCGGGGCCATGATGGCCGCCTGCGCTTCCTTTCGCCACGCCACCAGCGCGGCGATCCACGCGACGATCGTCTTTCCGCTTCCCACGTCCCCCTGGAGGAGCCGGTGCATCGGGTGCGGGTTGGACATATCCTTCAGGATCTCGTTCACCACCCGCCTCTGGGCGCCCGTGAGCGCGAAAGGAAGCCGCCGCTTGATTTCGTCGACGATCTCCTTGTCCCAGTGCAGCGGGACGGACGCCTCCTTCATCACTCCCGCCCGCCGTCTGGCGAGCGTCCACTGGATGAAGAACAGATCTCCGAAGATCAGTCGCTGCTGCGCGGGGGAGGAAAAGGAAAGCAGCGGCGAAGCGTCGACGCCGGATGGAGGGAAATGGAGCCCGGCCAGCGAGTCGTGGATCGGCGGGATCCCGGCTTCATCCAGCATCCACCGGGGGAAAAACTCCTTCACGGTGGACGCATGGTGCGAGACGACCTCCCATTGGATCCGGCGCAGGACGCGGGGCGGCACCCCTTCTATCTCCGGGTAGACCGGAACGATCCGCCCCAGGTGGACGGGATCGTGTTCCTCAGCCTTGCCCAGGATCTCGGGATGATGCATCTCCGGCTGAAACTGGAAAAACCGCACCGTCCCGCAGAGGATCACGGTCTCCCCTTCCTGGAACCGCTCCTTAAGCGATGGGTGGAAATGAAACCACTTGGCGGACAGGTGGCCCGTGCCGTCGGAAATCGTCACCTCCAGGAAACGAGTTCCCCCGAACCGTCGCATCCCGCCGTGAACCCCGATGACGGTCCCCTTCACCGGCACGGTCATCCCGGGCTTGAGGGCACGCAGCGGGAGAAGATGCCTACGGTCCTCGTATCCCTTCGGGAAAAAGAACAGGGCGTCCTGCGGGGTCCGTATCCCCCGGGCGGCCAGCTTTTCGGCGATCTTCGGTCCTACCCCCTTTACGAACTGGATGGAGGGGGCGTCCTTCATGGCCCGTCAGCGGCCGTGGTACTCTTGCAGGCTTTTCACGGAGAGGTCTTCGTGGATCAGGTGGGTGATGGCGTGCGCCACCGCTCGCGCCGCAGACAGGGTGGTGAAGTACGGGATGTTGTATACGAGCGCCGTGCGCCGGATGTAGAACGAGTCCGCCTTCGACTGGGCCCCGAGGGGAGTGTTGATGACGAGGGCGATCTCCCCGTTCTTGATCTGGTCCGCGACATGGGGGCGGCCTTCGTTGATCTTCAGGACCGTTTCCGTCGGGATGCCGTTTCCGGAGAGGAACTCCGCCGTACCGCGCGTCGCCACGATCCGGAACCCCGTTTCGTGAAGGAGCCGCGCCGCGGGCAGGACCCCCGCCTTGTCCTCATCCCGCACGCTGACGAACACTTTTCCGCTACGCGGAAGCATCATCCCCGCCGCGATCTGCGCTTTCGCGAACGCTTTCCCGAAATTTTCGTCGATCCCCATCACCTCGCCCGTCGACTTCATCTCGGGCCCCAGGATCGTGTCCACATCCGGGAACTTGATGAAAGGAAAGACCGCCTCCTTGACGCTGACGTGCGAAGGGGTGACGTCCTTCGTGAAACCGAGGTCCGAAAGCTTCATCCCCGCCATAACTTTCGCCGCCAGCTTCGCCAGGGGGACTCCGATCGCCTTGCTGACGAACGGGATCGTACGGGAAGCGCGGGGATTCACCTCCAGTATGTATATTTCCCCCTTCTGGATGGCGAACTGGACGTTCATCAGCCCCACGACTCCAAGCTCCTTCGCCAGCGCCTTGGTCTGCCGGGCGATTTCGCGGACCGTCTCCGGGGTGATGGAATGGGGGGGAAGGGAGCAGGCGGAGTCGCCGGAGTGTACACCCGCCTCTTCGATATGCTCCATCACGCCGCCGATGACGACGATCTCTCCGTCGGAGATGGCGTCGACGTCGATCTCGATCGCATCCTCGAGGAACTTGTCGACGAGGACCGGCCGCTCCTCCGACGCCTGGACCGCGTGGGTGAGATATTTCCGCAGCCCCTCCTCGTCGTGTACGATCTCCATCGCCCTTCCGCCGAGAACGTAGGAAGGCCGAAGGAGTACGGGGTAATCGATCCGTGATGCGATCGAGACCGCCTCCTCCGTCGAGCGGGCGATCCCGTTGGGCGGCTGCCGGAGGGCAAGCTTGTCCAGCAGCTCCACGAACCGCTCCCGGTCTTCCGCCCGGTCGATGCTGTCGGGGGAAGTCCCCAGGATCGGGACCCCTTCCTTTTCCAGGGGGACGGCGAGCTTTAAGGGTGTCTGCCCGCCGAACTGGACGATGACCCCTTCCGGTTTTTCCTTCTCGATGATCGCCAGGACGTCTTCCTTCGTAAGCGGCTCGAAGTAGAGCCGGTCGGAGGTGTCGTAGTCGGTGGAGACCGTCTCCGGGTTGCAGTTGACCATGATCGTCTCGAACCCCTCCTCCCGGAGGGCGAAGGAGCCGTGCACGCAGCAGTAGTCGAACTCGATCCCCTGGCCGATCCGGTTGGGCCCTCCCCCCAGGATGACGATCTTCCTCCTTTGCGTCGGGCGCGACTCGTCCTCCTCGTCGTATGAGGAATAGAGGTAGGGGGTGTGCGCCTCGAACTCCCCTCCGCAGGTGTCCACCCGCTTGAACACAGGGCGAACGCCCGCGACCCGGCGAATCCCTCGCACGTCGTCCTCGCCGATCCCCAGGAGCTTTCCCAGTCGCCGGTCGGAAAAGCCGAAACCCTTTGCGCGCCGCAGGAGGTCCGCCGTTTTCCGGTCGATCTCTCCTCCTCCGGCGGCCGCACTGAACCCGGCGGCACCTTCGCGCAGCTCCCCCTCCGCCTCGATGATCTGCCGGATATTTTCGAGGAACCATACGTCGATTCCGGTGACCCTGTAGATCTCATCGATCTTCCATCCGTCGCGGATCGCCTCCCCGATGTAGAGAAGTCGCTGCGAATTGGGCTTGCGCAGCTTTCCCCCGATGATTTTCCTGCGCGAGGAGGCGCTGACGTCGTCGGCGGGCAGGACCTCCTCGAATCCGTACACGCTGATCTCGAGGGACCGGAGCGCCTTCTGGAGCGACTCCTTGAAGGTCCGTCCGATCGCCATCACCTCCCCCACCGACTTCATCTGGGTGCCGAGGATGTCCTGCGTCTGCGGGAACTTCTCGAATGTGAAGCGGGGGATCTTGGTCACGACGTAATCGATCGTCGGCTCGAACGACGCCGGCGTCACTCGGGTGATGTCGTTGGGTATCTCGTCGAGGGAGTATCCGACAGCAAGCTTTGCGGCGATCTTGGCTATGGGGAAACCGGTCGCCTTGGATGCCAGGGCCGAGGAACGGGAAACACGGGGGTTCATCTCGATCACCACCATCTCCCCCGTATCGGGATGGACGGCGAACTGGATGTTGCTGCCCCCAGTGTCCACGCCGATCTCCCGGATGATCTGCAGCGCGGCGTTCCGCATCAGCTGGTATTCCTTGTCGGTGAGCGTCTGCGCCGGCGCGACGGTGATGGAGTCGCCCGTGTGAACTCCCATCGGGTCCATGTTCTCGATGGAGCAGATGATTACGACGTTATCCTTGAGGTCCCTCATCACTTCAAGCTCGAATTCCTTCCAGCCTATCACCGACTGCTCGATCAGCACGGTCCGCTTCGGGGAGGCGTCCAGAGCCCAGCGCACGGCGTCCTCGTATTCTTCCCTGTTGTAGGCGATTCCCGCGCCCGTTCCCCCCAGTGTGAACGACGGCCGGATGATGGCCGGGTACCCGATCTCCGGGATCACCTTGAGCGCTTCCTCAAGCGACTTCACGTACCCGGATCTCGGGACGACGAGGCCAAGCTTCTCCATCGCCTTCCGGAACAGGTCGCGATCCTCCGCCTTCTGGATCGCTTCAAAGCTTGCGCCGATCAACTCGACGCCGTATTTCTGCAGGATCCCCATTTCATGGAGGGAGACGGCGATGTTCAGCCCTGTCTGGCCGCCGATCGTCGGCAGGAGGGCGTCCGGCCTCTCCCTCTCTATGATCTTTCCGACGATTTCGGGTGTGATCGGCTCGATATAGGTGCGGTCGGCGAACTCCATGTCGGTCATGATCGTCGCCGGATTGCTGTTCACCAGGACGACGGTGTACCCCTCCTCCTTCAGGGCCTTGCACGCCTGGGTCCCGGAATAGTCGAACTCGCAGGCCTGGCCGATGATGATAGGGCCGGACCCGATCAACATGATCTTCCGGATGTCGGTTCTTTTCGGCACTACATCTCCTGGATGGAGACGTCGGTAAGCCCCATCCTCCTCGCGGTCTCGACGGCGCGCTCGTATTCCTCCGCGCCCAGTTTCCGGTCGAACCCCGGCACGCTCATCGCGCGGTGCGCCGGGAAATATTGCCCCATCAAGGAGAGGGGGACTCGCCTTCCGTATTCATTGCGAAGGAACAGTAGCGTCCTTTCGGTATCTTCGGCCTGCCCCGGCAGGACAAGGTGGCGGATCAGCACGCCGCGCGTGGCTATACCGTCCTTTCCCATCGACAGCGGTCCAACCTGTCTGAACATCTCAGAGATGGCGCGGGCATTGTTCTCAGGGTAATCCGGCGTATCGGAAGCGCGCATCGCAAGATCCATCGACCGGTACTTCATGTCCGGAAGGTATATGTCCACGACTCCGTCGAGGATGGAGAGTGTCTCCAGAGAATCGTAGCCGTTGGTGTTGTAGACGACCGGGAGCGCGAAACCTTTTTCACGCGCGGCAAGCAGCCCCTCTATCAGCTGTGGGACATGCGGCGTGGGAGTGACGAAGTTGACGTTGTGCACCCCTTTACTTTCCAGCCGGATGAGAGATTCCCCGAATTTGCCTGCGGTCAGACTGCCCCCCACTCCCATCTGGCTGATCGGATAGTTCTGGCAGAAGAGGCACGACATGTTGCAATGGCTGAAGAACACCGTCCCCGACCCCCGGGTGCCGGAGATCGGCGGCTCTTCGCCGTGATGGACGGAGACCGAGGCCACCCTCGCAAGACCGGTGGCGCCGCAGTAACCGACTTCTCCCTGGAGACGGTTCACGCCGCACATGCGCGGGCATAACCGGCACTCCCGCAGGATCTCCATGGCTGCGTCGCGCCGTTCACGAAGGGTTGCAAGACCACCTGAGGCGCTTCGCCACCGGGATGCTCCAGCTGCGCAGCCTCGGAGGGGGGACTCCGTTCGTGGCTCGCCGTGCGGTCGTTCCCAATTCGCCGGCTGCGCTTTAACCTCACTCCGCCCCCCTCCTGCGGCTGCTTCGCCGGTCTTCCCTGAAGCGTTACGCGCCTTCAGGAGAACTTCCCGACACGAAATCTTGTTCTCGGGACGCCGCATCATAGGTCCTCTTCCCCCGCGAGATACCGGTAGAAACGGGTGAAGAGATAACGGGAGTCGTGCGGACCCGGGGATGCCTCCGGATGATATTGCACCGAGAAACAGCGCATGGACTGGATCGAGATCCCCTCGACCGTCCGGTCGTTCAGGTTGATATGGGTGATCTTCGCCCTTCCTCCCAGCGAATCCGGGTCGACGGAGAAATTGTGGTTCTGGCTGGTGATCTCGACCTTCCCCGTGGCAAGGTCCGAAACCGGCTGGTTGCAGCCGTGGTGCCCGAACTTAAGCTTGAAGGTCTTCCCCCCGAGGGCAAGCCCCATGATCTGGTGGCCCAGGCATATTCCGAACATCGGGACCTTTCCAAGCAATTTCCGCACGGCGTCCACCGCGTAGGGGACGCCCTCCGGGGTTCGCCGGCACCACCGTGACGTCGAACCCGTGGGAGACCAGCATGCGCAGTATGTTTTGTTTGATTCCGTAATCGACCGCCACGATCCTGGGAATCTTCCCGAAACGGTTTCGGTACCCGGACGCCGGAAGGTACCCCTTTCCAAGGTCCCAATCTCCCGCGTCCCAGTGGGACTCCCGGTCGGTCGTCACCTCTTTCACCAGGTCGCGCCCGACGATCGGCGTCAGGTCCCTCGCCTTCTTCGCAAGCCTTTTCACGTCGAGGTCGACCATGGAGACGATCCCCATCTGTGAGCCGCCGTCCCGCAGGCGGCGGGTCAACGCCCGGGTGTCGATCCCGGAGAGGCCGCAGATGCGGTAACGCCGCAGGTAGCCGTCGAGCGTCTCCACGTGCCTCCAGTTCGAAGGCAGCCTCCAAGCCTCCCGCACTATGAACCCCTCCACCCACGGGCGGGTCGATTCGACGTCGTCGGGGTTGATCCCTGTGTTCCCGATCTCCGGGTAGGTCATCGTGACGATCTGCCCCTTGTAGGAGGGGTCCGTGAGCACTTCCTGGTATCCGGTCATACCGGTGTTGAACACG
>JAENIX010000031.1 GCA_016844415.1 Actinomycetota bacterium
CGACCCCCTGGCGCCGCCAGCGGCGGATGTTCTCCCGGGCCGCATCGAGGAGACGGGGATTACGGCGGACCTTGTCCGAGATGGCGCGGTGCATGGCCATGCTGCGAGCCTCGATTCGTGCGTGCCCCGCAAGCTGCGCAACGCCCCTCCCTGCGTACTGCGGGCCGGACATTCCGGTTCCCGCCACCGCATTCTCACCGAGGAAGCGGGCAAGAGCCTCTTTCACGAGCCCGGACCGGCTCCGCCCGGTCTCCCGGCAAATCCGTTCGAGGCGGGATTCCATTTCCGGGGTCAGGCGGACCGAAAGCATTCGGCACCTCCCATGTCATACATGTATGACATCTTCGCATGTCCCGGCGTGGAGCGCAAGGAGATAACGTCGCACCTTGATAAGAGAGATATCTTGTAAGAGAGACAGGATCCCGGCTGAGTTCTTAGCAACGTCCCGGTTCTGAGGACTGGGAACGCCGGGATTAACGGAATTAAAAGTTTAAGAACGTCCCGGTTCCGGGGGTGGGTTACTTTTCGACCTCGCGGATCAGCCGGTCGAGAGTCGCGCTGAACTTCCGGTGGGCGGATTTGAATGCGCGAAGGGCATCCGACATCCTCGAATCCACCAGATTGAGCTTCCCGGTGTCAAGCTCGCCTTGGTAGATGTTCCGGAAGACGTGCCGGAACGCCCTGAGATCGTCGATCAGGGGCACATCCCCGGCGTCCAGCACGGCCGGGCGGACCCCCTCGATCTCAAGCGACATTCTCTTTACAAGGTCCTTATGCCAGCGGTCCCGCTCGATGGTGTTCTCGAAGACCTTCGCCACGCACAGGAAATAGTTTTCCATCAGGTTGTAGATATTGACGATCGTGTAGGCAAGCCCCGCATAATCGAGCTCATCGGGCTCAATCCTCTTCAGTTTCGCCTTGGCCTTTCTATATTTCCCTTCGAGCCCCTCAAGAATTTTCATGTCGGCATCGAGCTCGGCTTTCAGGGTCCGGAGACGCTCACTTTTCATAGAGGACCACCCCGTCGCGTGCGATCGATGCCTTGATCCTGTCGTCGGCCGCCGCAAGGTCGACGACGTCTACCCTGAACGGACTGTCCAGGCCCCGCGCGACGATCGCCAGGTACCTTTCCTTCGAGCAGGACACCGCCAGGTCGATGTCGAAACCGATGGACGCCGCATCTTTTCTGGCCAGCGAACCGAAAAGGACTATTTTTTCGATGGCCGGATCAAGGGCTCGAAATTCACCGACAAGTCGATCCACCTCTGCCATGGCCGATTCGACGCGCACGGACACGGCGGCCCGCCTCTCGTGTTCCCGGCGCCTCACGGATTCCGCCATCTTTTTTATCTTTCCCGCGGGTACGGTCATCGCTCCACCCGTGCAACGGATGTTAGACGTTAGCGTTAGTGTACAGTTTTCCCGACGGGCTGGGAACGCCGGGATTAACGGAATTAAAAGTTTAAGAACGTCCCGGTTCTGAGGACGAGGTCATGGAGGTCAGGTACCCGGGGGCTACGGGAGGGTTTTGAAGCCGTACTGGCGGAAGTGG
This sequence comes from Actinomycetota bacterium, assembly GCA_016844415.1. Lineage (GTDB taxonomy): Bacteria > Desulfobacterota > Deferrimicrobia > Deferrimicrobiales > Deferrimicrobiaceae > JAENIX01. Next base: position 1,553 of record JAENIX010000031.1, read on the forward strand.
CGATCGAACGTGAAAACGGACCGGCCGGATTTGTCGCTCTGCATTCCGCCAAGTGATCGGAGGAGACAGGGGTTCACTTCTTCGGAATGAACCGGACCGACGGCAATCCTTTCAGGTCGATGTCGGAGGTCACCAGTTCCGCACCTTCCCGGGAAGCGGTGGCCAACACGATGGCGTCCGCCATGGCCAGCTTGTGTCTCACGGCGAGGTCGGCCCCCTCCAACGCAATCACCTCATCGAGGTCCACGATGCGACAGGAGGTCATACGTCCCGCACATCGCAAGGCCGTTTCCTCGCCGGCGGTGCGCAGCAGGAACTTGTACACCTCATGGAGGACCACCGTGGGAACGACGATCCGCTCCGGGGGCGCCGAGAGTTCGGATGCGTATTCGTCCGCCGAAGGGCCGTTCGTGAAGAACTCGATCCAGCCGCAGGAATCGACCAACCGCATCATTACCGATCTTCCTTGTCCCGGAACCCTTCTGCCGGCACCATGGGGGCAACACCCCGTAGATCCGTCAACGCGCCTTCGGGAATGAGATAGAGGACCCCCCCTTTTTCCAGAACGGTGAGTTTCTGGCGCGGCTTGAGCCGGAGTCGCTTGCGGACCTCGCTGGGAATGACAATCTGGTATTTGGTCGAGATCGTCGTCTGCACGGCACACCCTCCTGACGCTTTACGATAATAGTATCGATCGGCTAAACGTAAGTCAACCGGCGGGAGTTCTGTGGTTCGCAGGAACGTTCCGTCATATCGTCTGTTCTTAATTTCGTCGAGAAGCAGATAGCGGGGATTGCCATAGACGCCGTTGACGGCATGGTGCCCAAATATGTTTATATTTGTGCATCATGACTTATGTTTGATCGGATATCAACAATAAAAGTTTAAGAACGTCCCTTTTTTGAGAGAGGCTTACCAGCCGAGATAATTAATCACGTGCCGGCAGAATCGCTCGAAATCCCCGATCCGGCCCAGGTGCCGGCGCAACTCCTTCGGGTCGACTTCCAGATAATCGTGGACCAGGATGTTCCTCAACCCGGCCATTCCCCTGATCCGCCCGGCGAACGCTTTCGGGATTACCTTGAATTCCCCGAGGATGTCGATGATGTCGGCGTAGCTCTCCGCCTCGCGTAATCCGCGTTCGGCGATCAGGTGACTGCCGATGTCGAGAAGAGACTGGATGGCCACCTGGAGAAGGCGTTCCGTTGCGGCACGGACGTAGCGGCTCTCCAGGAACGTCCGTTCCGGAATATTTTTGATTTCCCGGAGCTCGGCGACGCACTCCTCGATCTTGCGGATCCGCGCCTTAACGATGGGCGGCTTGGCGGCCAAAACCTTTTTCCCTGATCCTTCGGAAGTACGCCTTCTCGAAGGTGCGGCGAAGCGGAATGGTGTCGAGATACTCGCGCGAGGAACGCACCCGGAAGCGGGAGAGACCGCCCAGATCGCGGACGAACAGCAACCTGCCGTCGCGGAATACCTCATGCCGCAGGACGACCGGGGCATGGTTCAGAACGACGACATCGACCCTGTCGGTGCCGAGCGCCTTGGAAACCGCCGCCGCGTATTCGTCCCTGGACCGGGTGCGACGGCGAGGCGAAGATAATTCCTTTGTAAAAACAGCGATATCCACGTCGCTCCCCTTCCGGGGATTGCCGCGTGCAAAGGAGCCGAAAAGGTAGACCGCCACGATCTCCGGATGAACCGACAAGTTCTTCGTTAAGAGAGGAATCCGGAGGGACAACTCCTCCTCTCGAGATATCCCCGAAGCCTTTTTTCCTGATGCATAAGCCATCGTAAGCCCCAAAGTATCGTTGCTACAGCCATGAATTCGGAAACCCGATCAAATCTTATCAAATCTTACAGGAAGACCCCGGTGGGAACAAGCGTGGCCGCCAGGGAGCGGCCCGGGGTTTAAGTAGACAGGGATGGGTTTCCAGAGGGCGAGCCAGTCCACAGTACGTGGCTTACCCTCTCTCGCTGCACGGGGGAAATGGGATGGATCTCCACGACAGGATCCCATTCGACGCGGTCGACAGCCTCCGGCCGAACATCTCTTAAATCCGGCAATGAGATTCGACCGTAAAAAGGACCGATCTCAACAATATCCACACCGAGAAGCGTCGATACGACGCTGTCCTTGCCGTGGAACACGAACGGTGTGGAAGCTTCACCCAGCGCGATCGCCATCCTCACCGCATGAAGAAACAATCCCGCCGCGTCGACCGACAGATGGAAACGCCAGCTGCCATCCGGTTCCGGACCGGGGGAAAGCATCACACCAAGCGGATGGCCAAATACGATCTCCCACGGATGAGAACCGGACCAGGCTCTCGATTCATACCAGTCGTGAAATGCGCGATCATCTTGATCCGGAAGTTCAAGAAGGCCCCCGTGCCGACTGTCTGCCTTCAATGAATGTTTCTCTCTTACCGCAAGGTTCCTCAACTCGGGAAATGCCGCGTCGTATGCACGTCCGACGATCTGCAGATACTTGTCGGATGTAAGAGAGGCCCACGATTCGGCGCGTGCGCCTTGCATACATGCCGATTCCAATCGTGCCAGCTCGTTCCCAGATAACGGCGCTCTTGCCCGCTTGGGCCACGTCCATTTCCGGACCACTCGCCCGGTACGCGCTTCAAGGGGGATCAAACGTCGCACCCTTCGATTGAATGCATCGGGGTTCTCGTTGGCGGCCTTCAACCGGTGCATCAATTGTGGTAGCGCCGATGTCCACACATCTTGTGTATTCCACATCGAGAAGCTCGAGGCGTTTTCGAACGCGATCTCCCCCGAGGAGATGTCCCAGATCGATGTGTAAGTCGTCCATCCGGCATCGATGGAACCAAACAAGCGGCCTCCGTAGAGCAGGAACCGTGAGCGATACCACTGCCTTGCTCGCGGGATGAAGTACGGTCCCATCCATTCCACGTCGTAAGTCCCCCCGATCGGCTCCGTCTCCTGGATCTGCCCGAAGAGAACCGAGAACTGAGTCGAAAGCGGATGGGGCCCCATGGACCTCATGTGATCCTCGTAAACCATGCCGGGGGGTTATCGGCGAATTGCTAAGGAGTCTTGAGTCCTAGTTGCGCGCGCAGACGGGCAGCCGATTCCAAAACAGTAATGTTCATCGGAACAAGCCGTACCTCTGCAGCGTTCATGAGAAGATCGCGAAAAGATTTCTCCAGCGTGGTATCGCCGGTCTGAAATGGCTTGACCAGTGTTTCCAACAGCAAGAGTTCGCTACCGATGATAGCGAATTGACCTGCTTTGGCAGCCGACCACATTGGCTGGAGGAGTGTCCAGTACGGTTCGATTTTCTCCACACTGTAGATGACGGCATCGGCGTCAATGTACACGGAACCAGAAGCGGGCAGCGTCAATTGTCCCATGCGCTGCGCTCCTCATGCAAGTACCTGGTCACATCTTCTGCCGTCTTGAAGGCGCGATGTCCGGGGGCTTCGCCCAGGATGTCTAACGCCGAGCGACGCATAGGGGCTGACAGTTCCGGGAACAGGATGATAACTTCTACCTGCTGTCCTGGCTCAAGTTGCGGGGCAATTATCTCGATCTTGCTGCCGGAGAGAATGGTTGTCTGTATACGAAGGGCTGCTTGCATATCGTCACCTCCTTAATGTCTATACAGCCTGTACGAGTCCACCAATAGACTCTACAGCCTTTCGGGGTTTGTATCAACGGAGCAGGCCACCGGATCGACGTCTGTCCCTGTTCTGCGGGAGTTCTGCGGTTTTCATGAACGTCCCAATCACGAATTTTCAAGGAGCCACCGCCAAAGCGGCACGAGCCGGGGTTCCCCGGTTACAGACGACCAGCCGCATAGAGTGGGAGATAACGGACGATGTTTCTCCGGCTTATATTCTTGGCGCTCAGGATGTACGCCCTCGGGGGGCGATAGCGCTCTATGTAGACCTTCAGGCTCTTCGATTGGGTCACCCATCCGGATTTGACCTCCACGGGCACAACTTCCCCCTCCCGTTCAAGAAGAAATTCCACTTCTGCCGTGCGCCCCTGCCAGCAGAAGAGGGTCTTATCTCCCGCGGCGCGCAGTTCCTGAGCCACGAAATTTTCCGCGACGTAACCCTGGTAGCTGCCGAATTCATAGTTCAGGAACGTGGCCGGGGCGATGCCGCTTGCGGCTCCCAGAAGGCCCACATCAAAGAAGTAGAGTTTGAAGCGGTTTTCCTTAACATATCCGGAAAGGGGAACGCCGACGGCGTCGATAATGGGCGTCCGGATGAGCAGATTGGCGCATTCCAGCCAGTCCAGGGGAGCGGACAATCTCTCGTAACCCCGGATTCCGGGGATCCCTTCGCGAAGCTTGAATTTTCCGGCCGATCCGTTTTGCGTCCTCGCCAGTTGCGCGGGCACGTTCCGCCATAGTTTCTCGATATGCAAGGCGTTGCTCTTCCCGCTATGTTTCGCCATATCGGCCAGATAGGCCTCCAGCAGGTCCCGCTGCGCCTTTCGGATCGCCTGAACGGCTTCGTATAAATTTCCCTGCCGCTCGCGATAATGGTTTACGGCATCGGGCAGGCCGCCGACAATCAGGTAGTGTTTCCACAATCCCCACAGTTGTTCGTGCGCCGTCTCCGGGAAGGGCTGGGTCAAGTCATGTTTCCGGATCAATTCGGCCAGCCGTTCCTTTCCCACGCCGTCGAGAAATTCATCGAACGAAAGGGGGTACATATCCAGAAATTGAATTTTCCCGACGGGGAAGGAGTCCGGTTGCAGCGCCACACCCAGGAGGGAACCGGCGACGCACAGAGCCATCTCCGGCATTTCCTCGGAGAAATATTTCAGGCTGCTCAGCGCCCTCGAGCTACGCTGGATCTCATCGAGGATGACCAGATCCAGGCGGCGGTCGATGGGCCGATCGAGGTAAAACTGCAATTCGTCGAGGATGCGATCCGGTTTCAGATCCTGCTCGAATATCCGCCCCAGCTTTTCATCCTTTTCAAAATTGACATAATGATAACGGGGAAAAGCCGCTCCGCCGAATTCCTTCAGGCTATAGGTCTTGCCGACCTGCCGGGCGCCCCTGAGAATCAGGGGTTTGCGGTTTACGGACGTTTTCCAGCGGTTTAAAAAATCGGTGACGGTGCGTTTCATAAAGGTATAAATATACTACGTGTGTATTTACTGCAAGGACTATTTGCCTTAAGCAGCAAATCTATTTCCCAGTGTGTGACTTCTGCCGCGCTTCCGTCGCGCGTTCCTTACCCCATACCAAAAGACCACCGCAGGCGATCCCGGCGGCCACGGAAACCACCAACGCGATTCGTATCGCGGGACCGGACGGAATGCAGGCCGCGGCGGCGGCACAGGAAGCGACCACCACGAGCAGTTCGATGGAAGTGACTTTCCTGTGGGACATTCCGAGATCCGTCAACCTTTGATAGAAGTGGGTGCGATGCGCCTGGTACCACTTCTCCTTCCGCCACATTCTGCGGAACAGAGTGAGCGTCGTGTCCAGGATGAAGTTGGAAAACGGCAGTACGAGGACAAGGAACGGAACCGGCGTCGCCAACGCGGCCACCACGGACTGCATCCCGTAGAACGCACCCAGAAACGCGCTCCCCGCATCCCCCATGAAGACCCGCGCGGGAGGCCAATTGTGGATGAGAAACCCCATCGACGCCGCCGCGATGAAGAGGTTCGCCGCCGCCCAGCCCGTCTCCCCGTAGTAAGCGAAGACCAGGAAGAAAAAACAGGACGCCACGGCGGACTCCCCGCCGGCCAGCCCGTCGATCCCGTCCATGAAGTTGTACAGGTTCAGCATCCATACAACCCAAAATGCCCCTATAAGGATCCATAGCCAAGACATCGTCGACCAGGCATACAACGACAGAATCGCCGCAGCGATTTGGACCAGGAACCGAAAAAGTGGAGACAAGCCGGCCAAATCGTCCCAGAAACCAAGGACGGACATCACGACCGCGAAAACCATCGCATGCGGCAACCCTTTGACTGAGAGCACTTCCCCCGCCGCCAACAACGCCCAGCAGCCAAAAGCCAGCACGGCCGCTACGACCATGGGGACCCCGCCCATCCTCGGGGTTGGGACAGCGTGGGAACTGCGCTCGTTGGGGACATCGATCACTCCCGCGCGATGCGCGAAGCGGATCGACACCCACACACCTCCGGCGGAAACCGCCAACGCCCCGGCGGCCAGTCCCAACGTCAGCGGGCCGAATCCCTGTACCAACGGACCGTCCTTGTCATTCCTTTCTGCGGTTTTTCAGGAACGTCCCGGCTCCATCCCCGTGCATAACCATTTCCAGACCGGC
>JAENIX010000032.1 GCA_016844415.1 Actinomycetota bacterium
GACACGTTCGGCTCGATTGTCGAATCGGCGCCGACGGAGACTTCCGCCTCGACGTACGCCCTGCCGGGATCGACGAACGTCACTCCTGAATCCATCAGCACCCCGATCTTCGCCCGCAGCATGATCGCCGTGGCCTCCGCGAGCTCCCGGCGGGAATTGATCCCTCGCACCTCGTCGGGGTTTCCGGCCACCACCGGCACGACGACCTTCCCTTCCTGGAGCGCCTGGACGACGAGATCGGTGAGGTAGAACTCCCGCTGCGTGTTGACGTCGGTGAGGCGCGGGAGGTTCCGCGCCAAAAACCTGCGGTCGAAGGCGTACGTGCCGGAGTTGACCTCCTGTATACGCCGGATCGAGGCGTCGCCGTCGCGTTCTTCCACGATCCGGGATACGGCGCCGTCGGGGGTGCGCACCACCCGGCCGTAGCCCGCGGGGTCGGGCAGGATCCCGGTCAGCACGGAGGCGGCCGCTTTTCCCTTTCGTCTCGCCGCGATCAGGGCCCGGAGGGTTCTCGGGCGCAGGAGAGGCGCGTCGCCGCACAGGATCACCACTTCCTTCGCCTTCGGGGATATCGCCGACAGGCCGGCGCGGGCCGCGTCCCCGGTCCCCAGCTGCCGCTCCTGAACCGCCACCCTGCCGCCGAACCGTTCCACCGTATTCTTCAGATGGTCCCTGCCGTGGCCCAGGACGAAAACGATCTCGGAGATTCCAGCGGCCGCGGCCGTCGACGCCACATGCCACAGTATCGGCCGACCGAGCACCGGGTGGGCCACCTTGGGGAGGGCGGACTTCATCCGCTTCCCCATGCCTGCCGCGAGAACTATTGCGGATACCCCTTCCATCGACCGCCCCCCGTTCGGAATGTTAGAATGCCCTGACCCGGCTTTCTACAAAGTGTACCGGTTTTCCACGGAGAATGGGAATGGGCAATGGGGAAGACCTGAAGGAGACGCTGGACCGGATCGAGGCGGACATCGCAGAGGTCAAGCGCCAGTACGACCTGTTTTTCCAGGGGGTCCGCCGGCAGGAGCCCACCGACACGCGCCGGGAGGTGGAGGAAAGCGTCCGCCGGATAGGCCAACGCAAGTTAACAAACTCCAACGATCAGTTCCGTTTCAACAACCTGCAGAGCCGTTTCTATTCCTTCTCCAACCTTTGGAACCGCACTACCCGGGAGCTGGAGGAGGGCCGGATGGTGCGCAACCCCTCCGGAATCCTGCTGCGGGTGGCCCCCTCCGTGCGAAGCCCCGTGGACCCGGCCCACCTGGAGCTGGTGCTCCGGGATCTTCTCGCGGCCCGAAAGGATTGCGGCCTTTCGGCCGAAGAGGGGGACATTTCTCTGGCTCGGGAGACACTTCTCTCCCGGGCGCAGGAGATCGCCGGGAAGTACGGCAAAAGGAAAATCGAGTTCCGGGTCAGAGTCGAGGAAGGGAAACCGAAGGTAAAAGCGGTCGTCCGCTAACCGGGCCGGCCCCGATCGTTCCGCCGGCCACCGGCCGGTTATTCCGCGGCGGCCATCCGGATGATCGCCCGCCGCAGCGCCGCGTGGGCTTTCAGGTAGGTATCCTCGTCCAGCGTAATTTCCTTCAGGGCGGCCTCGGCCCGGTCGTGGGCACGGCGGGCGCGCTCGATGTCAATGTCCTCGGCCCTCTCCGCCACGTCGGCCATCACGACCATCCTCTCGGGCTCCACCTCGGCGAAGCCGCCGCCCAACGCGATCTTCTTCACCTCGTTCCCCTTGCGGTAGCGCAGGACACCGATGGAGAGGATGGCGAAATAGTACGTGTGCTCCGGCAGAACACCGAACTCCCCCTCGTAGCCGGGGGCGATCACCTCGTCCACGTCTTCCGACACGAGCATCCGCTCGGGGGTGACCAGTTCCAATTTGATCGTCGATGCCATCCGTTTCCTTCCCCGTGGCTCTCGCCGCGCGGCGTCAGACCACCGCCAGCAGCTTCTTGCCTTTCTCGATCGCTTCCTCGATCGTGCCGACCATGTAGAACGCCTGCTCGGGAAGCTCGTCGTGCTTCCCGTCCACGATCTCCTTGAACGACCGGATCGTGTCCTCGAGCCGCACGTACTTTCCGGGGATCCCGGTGAACTGCTCGGCGACGAAGAACGGCTGCGACAGGAACCGCTGTATCTTTCGTGCCCTGGTGACCAGGATCTTGTCGTCCTCGGATAGCTCGTCCATCCCCAGTATGGCGATGATGTCCTGGAGGTCCTTGTACCGCTGGAGGACCTTCTGCACGGCGCGGGCGACCTGGTAATGGTCCTCGCCCAGCACCAGGGGAGACAGGATCCGCGACGTCGAGTCGAGCGGGTCGACGGCGGGGTAGATCCCCAGCTCCGCTATCTGGCGTGAAAGAACGGTCGTGGCGTCCAGGTGCGCGAAAGTCGTCGCCGGGGCGGGGTCGGTAAGGTCGTCCGCCGGGACGTAGATAGCCTGGACCGAGGTGATCGAGCCGCGCTTGGTCGAGGTGATCCGTTCCTGGAGCTCGCCCAGGTCGGTGGCCAGCGTGGGCTGGTAGCCAACCGCCGAGGGGATGCGTCCCAGGAGCGCCGACACTTCCGATCCGGCCTGCGTGAACCGGAATATGTTGTCGATGAACAGGAGCACGTCCTGCCCTTCCTCGTCGCGGAAATACTCCGCCGCGGTGAGCGCCGAAAGCCCGACCCGCGCGCGAGCGCCGGGCGGCTCGTTCATCTGGCCGTACACCAGGCACGCCTTATCGAGGACCTTGGACTCCTTCATCTCGAGCCACAGGTCGTTCCCCTCGCGGGTCCGCTCTCCGACGCCCCCGAACACCGAGTAGCCGCCGTGCTCGATGGCGATGTTGTGGATGAGCTCCATGATGACGACGGTTTTGCCGACGCCCGCGCCGCCGAACAGCCCTGTCTTTCCGCCCTTGGAATAGGGGGCCAAAAGGTCGACGACCTTGATCCCCGTCTCCAGGATCTCCACCTTGGTGGACTGCTCTTCGAAGGAAGGGGCGTGCCGATGGATCGGGTACCGCTTCTTCGCCAGGATCTCGCCCATTTCGTCGACCGGCTCGCCGATCACGTTCATGATGCGGCCCAGCGTCTCGGGGCCGACCGGGACCGTGATGGGGCCGCCGGTGTCGATCGCGTCCATCCCGCGGACCAGGCCGTCGGTGGAGTCCATCGCGACGCAGCGGACGACGTTGTCGCCCAGGTGCTGCGCGACCTCGACGGTGAGGTTCCCTTCCTTGTCGCTGATGCTCGGGTTGGTGATCTTGATGGCGTTGTAGAGCGCCGGGAGCCGGCCGGGCTCGTACCGCACGTCGACCACCGGCCCGATCACCTGGACGATTTTTCCGCTGTTCATGGTCTTTCTCTTCCTCCTTCGCCTGGCCTTTAAGAAGTTTCTATCCCTTGAGCGCTTCCGCCCCGCCGATGATCTCCATCAGCTCCTTCGTGATGGTGGCCTGCCGCGCGCGGTTCATCTGAAGCGTGAGTCTTGCGATCATGTCCACCGCGTTGTTGGTCGCCGAGTCCATCGCGGACATCCTGGCCCCGTGCTCTCCCGCCACCGATTCCAGGAGCACGCGGAAGATCTGCGTCTCGACGTATTTCGGAAGCAGCGTGGCGAGAATCTCCTTCTGCGATGGCTCGTACAGGAAGTCGACGCCCGGCACCGCGCCTCCGGCCCCCCCCTGCTCGAGGGAGATCGGGAACAGCTTTTCGAACCGGACGACCTGCGAGATCGCCGACCGGAACTCGTTGAACGCCACCTGGACCTCGTCGAAGTCGCCCGCGAGGAAGCCCCCGACGAGATTCTCCGAAAGCGTCGCGGCGTGGGCATAGGAAAGCGACCCGAGAACGTTCAGGTACTCCTTCCGCAGGGAAATTCCGCGCCTTCGGAGGAATTCCCGCGCCTTGCGCCCCACCACGAAGACAGCGATCTCCTCGTACTTCTCCCGGTTCGCCGCGAGGAATCGGTACGTCGCCCGCAGCAGGTTCGAATTGAACCCCCCGCACAATCCGCGGTCCGTGGTGACGACGAGGAGCGCCAGCTTTTTCGTCTCCCGCGCCGCCAGGAGCGGATGCGCATCCTCTCCCACCCGGGCGGCCAGCGCCTGCACGACCTCACGCATCTTCCTTGCGTAAGGCCTCGCGGCGATGATTGCGTCCTGCGCGCGCTTGAGCTTCGCCGCCGACACCATCTTCATCGCCTTGGTGATCTGCTGCGTGCTCTTGACGCTTCCGACCCGCTTGCGGATCGCGCGTAGGTTCGCCATCGCTTACCCGTCGCTCCTTTAGGCCTTATGTCCCTTTATTCCTTGAAAACACCCTTGAATTCCTCGAGGGCGGCGTTGAGCTTTTCCTTGACGTTGTCGTCGATCGTCTTCTTCTCCCGCAGGAGGGCAAGGACGTCGCCGCGCTTGTCCTTCATGAAGGCCGTAAGCTCGATCTCGTAGCGCCCCAGCGAGGAAATCTCAAACCCGTCGGCGAAGCCGTTCGTCGCCGCGTAGAGCGTCACCACCTGGTCCTCCACCGGCTGCGGCTTGTACTGGTCCTGCTTGAGCATCTCTACCAGGCGTGCGCCGCGTGCCAGCTGCATCTGCGTCGACTTGTCGAGGTCGGAGCCGAACTGGGCGAACGCGGCCATTTCCCGGTACTGGGCGAGCTCGAGACGGAGGCGCCCGGCCACCTGCTTCATCGCCTTGATCTGCGCGTTGCCGCCGACGCGGGAGACCGACAGCCCGACGTTCACCGCGGGGCGGACGCCGGCGTAGAACAGGTCGGCCTCGAGGTAGATCTGGCCGTCCGTGATGGAAATGACGTTCGTCGGGATGTACGCGGAAACGTCGCCTGCCTGCGTTTCGATGATCGGTAGCGCCGTCAGCGATCCGCCTCCCGCGGCGTCGGAAAGTTTCGCCGCACGCTCGAGCAGCCGGGAGTGCAGGTAGAAGACGTCGCCCGGGTACGCCTCGCGTCCCGGCGGTCGCCTCAACAGGAGCGAGAGCTGCCGGTACGAGACCGCGTGCTTGGAGAGGTCGTCGTAGACGCACAGGGCGTGGCGTCCGCTGTCGCGATAGAACTCGCCGATCGTGCATCCCGTGTACGGGGCGATGAAGTTGATGGGGGCGGACTCGGAGGCGGTCGCCGCCACGATGATCGTGTAGTCCATCGCTCCGTACTCGCGGAGCTTCTCCACCACCTGCGCCACCGTCGAGCGCTTCTGCCCGATCGCCACGTAGACGCAGATGACGTTCTGCCCTTTCTGGTTGATGATCGTGTCGAGGGCGACGGCCGTCTTGCCGGTCTGGCGGTCGCCGATGATGAGCTCGCGCTGCCCTCGCCCGATCGGGATCATGCCGTCGATGGCTTTAAGGCCCGTCTGCAGCGGTTCCTTCACCGGCTGCCGCTTGACGATTCCGGGCGCCTTGATCTCGATGAGCCGATAGTCCTTCGTATCGATGGGACCCTTGCCGTCGAGAGGCTGCCCCAGGGGGTTCACGACGCGCCCGATCAATGCGTCCCCGCAGGGCACGGACACGATGCGGCCGGTCCGGCGGGCGACGTCGCCTTCCTTGATGAGGCTGTCGTCGCCCAGCAGCGCGACGCCGACGTTGTCCTCCTCCAGGTTCAGGACCATGCCGCGGACGTCCCCGGGAAGCTCGAGCAGCTCTCCGGCCATCGCCTTTTCCAGCCCGTGGATGCGGGCGATGCCGTCGCCGACTGAGAGAACAATGCCGGTCTCTGCGACATCGATCCGCTTTTCGTACCCCTTGATCTGGCTCTTGAGAATTTCCGTGATTTCTGACGCGCGAATGCTCATGGCGTCTGGCTCACCCCTTCCGTAAATTTTCCCGGATCTGGGACAACTGCGTGCGAACGCTACCGTCGTATATCGTGGAGCCCACCTTTACCACCATCCCGCCCAGGACCGCGGGATCCAGCGTCTCCTCCAGTTCGATCCTCTTCCCCGTCTGCCTCTCCAGGACGTTCTTCAGGAAGTCCCGCTGCGTCCCCGGCAAGGGCGCCGCGGAGACGACTTCGACCCGCTCGATCCCCTCCAGCTCCTCCACCAGGCGGCGCAGCTCGGAAAGGATCTGCGTGAACGCGTTCATCCGGCCTTTATCGATCAGCAGTCGCAGGAAGTTAGAAGTGACTGGAAGGTAGCCCTCCCCCGATACGGTCGCCTCGAGGACGGCCATCTTGTCCCGGCTGTTGATGTGCGAAGCCTCCAGGGCCTCGCGCAGGGCCGGGACCTCGGAGAGGAGAAGGGCGAACCTGTCCGCTTCGGCGAGGACACGGCGGACCTGTCGTTCCTCCTGCCCGATGCCAAGCAGCGCGCGGGCGTACCTCCTTGCCAGGCCGCCCCCGATCACCGCACGACCTCGCCGATCTTTTCGATGTTCTCCCTCACGAGCCGCTCCCGGTCCTCAGGCGTCATCGTTTTCCGCACAATCTCTTCAGCCGCACTGGTGGCGAGCGCGGCGGCCTCCCGGCGCAATTCCAGGCGGGCCTTCTTCACTTCCTGGTCCGCGGCGACCTGGGTCTGGATCCGGATCCGCTCGATCTCCGCCTGCGCGGCATCGCGGAAGCGGTGGGCCTCCTCCTTCGCCTCGGCATCCATCTTCCGGTTCATGCCGGCGACCTCGTCTGAAAGCCTGGCCATCCGCGTCTCGATGGCGGAAAGCTTCGCCGCGGCCTCTTCCCGGACACGCGCGGCATCGTCGATCGACTTCCGCAGCATCTCGCTTCTCTCCTTCAGGAAGGAGGAGAGGGGTTTCCTCAAGAAATATACGAGCGCCCCCGCGAGGATGGAGAAGTTGACCGCCTGCTTGAGGATGTCCCCCCAGGGGATCCCCGCCGGCTGGCCCGCGGCAGCCTCGGAGGCGGAGGCGGCGGCAGCGAACACCAGGAAAGCGGCGGAGAGGAACGGCTTCACGCCACTGGCCTCCCCAGCACCTTCACGGCGATCTCGACCGCGAGGCGGGGCACTTCGATGCGCAGCGCGCCAGCCGCTTCTTCCTTCTCGGCAGCTATCCGCGCCTTCATCTCCTCGACCCGCCGGTTGCTCTCCTCGACCGCCTCTTCGATCCGCTTCCGCTCGGCCCGCCCGGACTCCTCCATCTTCCTGCGCTTTCCCGCCAGCGACTCTGCGGCCGCCTTGCGCAGGGAATCCTCGTACTCCGCCGTCTTGGCTTCGGCCTCGGCCAGAAGCACCCTGGACTCCTCCACGGGTCGCGTCGTGCGCCGCTCGCGCTCCTGGAAGGTGGAAAGAATCGGTCGGATCAGCGTCATGGAAAGAAGGAACACGAGTGCAAGCACGAGGGCCATCTGGATAAAGGCCAGCTGGCTTATCTCAAGCGTCTGGAAAATCTTCCCTACGAGCTCTACGATCGCATCCATGAATCCCGTTCCCCCGGGGTTCCCAAACAGGCAAGTGATCGGCTGGATAAAAGTGAAACGGGAAATTGGTATCACGCAGGGGAAGACGTGTCAAGAGTCAAAACCGGGACCGTCGGGACGGTCCGGCAGATCTTCTGTTGTTTCATCATCCCCTGCTGAATAACCAGGTTCCGCTGTGGTTTAGACATGTCCCCGATCAGGGCACGAAAACCGGGACGGTCCTGAGAACCTAAGAACAGGGACGTTCCTAAGAACTCGGGGATAAAACCGGGACGGTCTTCGTTGGATGGCCCCGTTTAATAAAAACTGGCCCGCCCCGATTGCGAGTTCTTAGGAACGTCCCTGTTCTTAGGTTCTCAGGCCGGCGTCCCGGTTTTGACTCTTGACACGTCTTCCCCTGCGTGATACCAATTTCCCGTTTCACTTTTATCCAGCCGATCACTTG
>JAENIX010000228.1 GCA_016844415.1 Actinomycetota bacterium
CTGGCCGAACTTGGCGTCGGGCGCCGCGAATATGAGATGCCCCGCGGATACGACCTCGAGCCCCCCTCCCAGGCACTGGCCGCGCACCGCCGAAAGAACCGGTACGGGGCTTCCCAGTATCTGCAGGATCAGGGCATGCAGGTCGCGCAGCATCCGGGCGCACGATTCAGGCAGGTGCTCCTCAACGCTTGCGCCGAAGCTGAAGTGCGGGCCTTCCGCGTCCAGGAGGACGGCTTTGAGCCTTGCGTCCGGCAGATGCTCGCCTAGAGCCGACCGCAGCGCCGCGATCATCGCGGCGTCCACGATGTTCGCCTTGGGACGGGAAAGGCGCAGGCGCAACAGGCTTCCATCCTTTTCCAGTCCAACCTTGAGGGGATTTGCGCTCATTGCAGGCCCGGGACAAGGACCGCCCGGCGCGCCAGCTTGTGGGCGCGGGCGGCGGCAAATACCTCGTTGATATCCCCGAGCGGATGCCGCTCGACGAACGGCGCAAGTGGGACCTTGCCGTCCAGCACCAGGTCGAGCGCGGCAGGATAGTGCTCGGTAAGGCATCCCCAATTGCCCAGGGCGCGGGCGTGGAAGGCCATCAGGTTGGAAAGGCGCAGCTCCACCTTGTCCATGGTGAAGCCCACCACCGACAGCGTCGCCCCGTGGTTTAGCAGTCCGAAGGCGGTGTCCTGGCCCGCCGCGGTCCCGGAGCATTCGAATATCTTCCAGCCGGTGTTTGGAAGCCCGTTGCTTCTGGCGAAGTCCTGGATCGCCTTCCGCAACTCCTTGCCCTGGACCTGTCGGACGTTCAGGGTCAGCGCCGCCCCGTGCTTCGACATTGTTTCGAGCTTCAAAGGATCCACATCGAGAGCCGCGACGGTGGCCCCGAAGGCGCGGGCGACCATAACGGCGTAGGTGCCGACCCCGCCGGTCCCCACCACAATAGCTAAATCGCCGGGCTTAACCTCCGCCTGCATCGCCGCCTGGTAGGGCGTCGTGACGGCGTCGGCGACCACCGAGAGATCGGCCAACTCAAGTCCCGCCGCTGCGAGCCGCCGCTCGTCCACGGGGCACAGGCCCCTGGCCGGGACGTTGACGTGGGTGGCGAAACCGCCGTGTATGTCGTTCCCCGGCATCTTCTGCTTCCGGCAGATGGTGCCCTGTCCGGAGGCGCAGAGGCTGCACTCGCCGCAGGGGATCACGGAGGGGATGATCACGCTCCTGCCCTGCCATTTTTCCGCACCTGTTCCCGCTGCGACCACCCTGCCGCTGATTTCGTGGCCGAGGGCAAGCGGCAACCCGTGGTTGACGCGCACACCGTCGTAATAGAATCCCAGGTCGGTGTGGCAGACCCCGCAACCGGCAACCTCTACCACGACCTCTCCGCCTGCCGGCGGGAAAGGGTCGAAGCCGTCTTTTCTCAACGGCTCGCCCACGGCGGTCATCACCCAGCGGTGCGGTAGACGAGTCATCGGATATCCCCTTTTTCCTCTATCTTGGAGTCTTCTTAATAATGAAAGGGAACCGGCCGGCAAACCTCCGGCGCAATAGCATCTCCACGATCGGCAAAGGATTACTCGTAAAACAGTACCTCAATGCCTTTTAGCTGTCAACGAAATCAGGATACGATGTTTTACGAAAAATAGCAGGGGGTAAGAGGAGACTTTTGGCTAAACTTGAGCCGGGAGGAGCCCCCGCCCGGCCCGGAATGCCCGGACGTTCACTTCCACGATCTTCTCAGGCAGGAATGCGCGCAGGGCATCTATGTACGTTTTCTCCTCGAGAGGCAGGAAGTGGGAGGCGGCGCCCACCATAACGATATTGACCGCCCGAACCTCGCCTAGGGAAAGCGCGGCCGCGAGCGCGTCCACCACGAACAGCCTCGGGGTGAATTCCCGGAGCCGCTCCTCGATTCCGGCTGGGTAGCGCTCCCTCCCCGTCGCAACAGACGGCGGATAGATCTCCTGCGTGTTCGCCAGCGCGGCGCCGCCCGGCGAAAGGTAGTGGGCGAACCGCAACGCCTCCATCTTTTCGAAGGCGACGAGAAGGTCCGCCGTGCCGGGTTCTATCAGCGGGGAGTTGACCTTCGGCCCGAATCGCAGGTGCGTCGTGACTGCCCCACCGCGCTGGGCCATCCCGTGGACCTCGCTCTTCTTAACGTCGTATCCGCCCAACAGAAACGCCTCGCACAGCACCTCGGAGGCCAGCAGGATCCCCTGGCCGCCGACCCCCGCGAGCAGCACGTTTCCACCGGCGACCACGGTCAACTCTTCCTCTCCAGGATCGCCTTGAACTTGCAAAGCTGAGGGCACTGGTTGCAGCCGTCGCACAACAGAGGGTTGATCCGGGAGATCCCCTTCTGGTTCTGCTTCTTCCCCGCCGCGACAGCCTGCTCAGGAGTGAACGGAACCCACTCGATCGCGGGGCAGCCCAGCTTGCCGCACGCCTTGCACCCCGTGCAAAGATCGGTGATCACCTCGTATACAGGCCGCTTCTTCTTCCGGTGGTCGGGCAGGAGCACGCACGGCGCCTCGGTGATGATGACGGAGGGGGCCTCCCTTGCAAGCTCCCGCTTCAGGACCGCTTCGGTCTGGGCCAGATCATGCGGGTTCACGATGTAAACGTGCTCGACGCCGATCGCCCGGCAGAGGCCGGGAAGGTCCAGGCTGTGGGTGGGGTCCTTCAAAAGCGTCATGCCCGTCGCGGGATTTTCCTGGGCC
>JAENIX010000033.1 GCA_016844415.1 Actinomycetota bacterium
CGTCCCGGTCCAGTAAAACGATCCCTTTCAACGCGCCTCTCCTCCCGGATCCGGCCTTGCCTGCTTCCCCAACCTTTCGAGGATCATGCGGGACAGCGTTTCCCAGCCCGAAAGGAACTCCACGCCGACACGAAGCGCCTTCAACTCGAAAGGCAGCCCGTCGGGAAGTCGCACCATGTCTTTTTCCGTCGTCAGCACCAAAGATCCTCCCGCAGCCACCGCGATTTTCCGAAGATCCTGCGGACCGTAGCGGTGATGGTCGCGAAACGGGAAAAACTTCCGCACCGCGTACCCGCATTCGCGCAACGTATCCGCGAACTGCCCGTTACGGGCCAGCCCGGAAAATGCCACCACTTCCTCTCCCGCGCGGGGAAGCGGGGACTCGAACCCTTGTCGATCCACGACGGCACGTGCGACAAGCCGGGTGAACGCCCGCGGGCGCCCGTGCGATATTCCGGCGCACTTCGTGACGACGAGGGCGTCCGCATGGCGCGCGGCGTCAACCGGCTCGCGAAGACGGCCGAGCGGAAGCGTGAGCCGGTTCCCGAGCCCGCCTTCCGCCTCGACCAGCAGGAGGTCCGCATCCCGCCTCAGGGCAAGGTGCTGGAACCCGTCGTCCAGCAGAAAGGCGTCCACGTTCATGGAGCGGAGGCACTCCCTGCCCGCCTCCGCGCGCGACTCTCCCACAAGTACGGGAACTCCGGGAAGCGAGGCCGCGAGGAGGACCGGTTCGTCGCCACCTTCTTCCGAGGTGACCGCGGGACCGTCTCCGCGTGAAACCCAAACGACCCCCCGGCTTCTGCGTCCGTACCCCCGTGAAAGGATCGCCACTTTCACGCCAAGATCCGAAAGCCAGGACGCGAGGAACTGCACGTGCGGCGTCTTGCCTGATCCGCCGACGGCAAGGTTTCCCACGCTGACCACGGGACGCGGAAGGGATTCCCTTCGCAGGATTCCCGAGCCGTACAAAGATCTTCTGATCGTCGCGAACGGCCCTATCACCCTGTCTTCCTCCGGCCGCGTTGAAGTTCCCGTTCGATAACCTCGACATTCCTTTCGGTGGCTCCCCTGAACTCCGCCAACAGCTCCCTTGCCCTTCTCCCCGTTTCTTTTTCGACGGAAGGATCGGCAGCCCATCGGACGAGGGCCGAGGAAAGCTCCGAAGCGCTCCGGACCTGGCGGATGGCGCGGGCGTCCCTGAATATTTCGGCTATCTCCCGGAAATTCTCCATGTGCGGCCCCACGACGGCCGGAACGCCGAAAAGCGCGGGTTCGAGGATGTTATGCCCGCCCTTCGGAACGAGGCTCCCGCCCACGAAAGCGATATCGCCCGCGGCATAGGCCGACGACAGCTCGCCCATCGTGTCCAGCAGGATCACGGGGGGAAGCTTTTCCCCGGACCCCTCCGCGATCCTGGTCCTGCGCTTAACCTCCCACCCCTTATTGCGGCACAGCTCTTCGACCGCGCCGAACCGTTCGGGGTGCCGCGGCGCCAGCAGAAGCTTCACCGATCCGTTCACGGCCCTCGCCTCGCCGAAGGCGCGAAGCACCGCTTCTTCCTCTCCCTCGTGGGTGGAGCCGGCAATCAGCCATTTCGTACCCGCCGAATCCTTTTCTCCCGTCAACAGGGCGAGCAGAGGCGTCTGCGCCGCCATCGGCTGTGCGACGTCGAACTTCATGTTCCCGGTCACGGTTACCGCCGAAGGAGGCGCCCCGAGGGCGAGGAACCTTCCCGCATCCTCCCCTGTTTGGGCCGTGATAGCCGTCAGGCAGGCGAGCACGCGGGAAAAAAAGAACCGGAACCGCGCATATCTCCCGAAAGAACGCCCGGAGATCCTGCCGTTGACGATCATCGCAGGTATCCCGCGCCCGCAGCACTCCGCGAGGAAGTTCGGCCATATCTCGGTCTCCAGGATCACCACGGCGTCCGGGCGCAGTCGGTCCAGGAATTTCCCGGCGATCCGGGGGAGGTCGAAGGGGAAATAGAACCTTGCGGCCGTCTCCGCTCCAAGCACCTTGCCGGCGGTTTCCTGTCCCGTGATCGTGACGGTCGACAACATGATCTCGGCGTCGGGGATCCGTTCGCGCAACCTGCGGATCAGCGGCGCGGCGGAAAGCGTCTCCCCCACCGACACGGCGTGTATCCAGACTCTTTTCCCGCCGGAGGCGGCGGGTATCTCCGGAAGCCGCAACCCGAGCCGTTCCGGGAAATTCTTCCTCCGTTTGGGTGACATCATCGCCCACGGAATCCATAAGGGAGAAGAAACGAGGAGCGCGCCTCCAAGCGCGATGTTGTACAGGAGGTGTGTCCCACCTCGCGGGCGAAACGCCTTCATGGAGCGATCATGCCTGCCCGGAGGCGGACGGGGCGCCGGTCTTCCGCTCCTCGAACTGTTTAAGATAGAACGACCTGTACCTGGTTTCCCTGGAGAGAAGCTCTTCGTGACTCCCCCTCTCCACGATCCGCCCCTCCTCAACCACGAGGACCACGTCCGCGTTCCTGACAGTCGAGAGCCGGTGCGCGATGACGAAGGTGGTCCGTCCGCGCATCAGCGTGTCCAGCGCCTCCTGGACTATCGCCTCGGACTCCGAATCGAGGGCGGAGGTGGCCTCGTCGAGCACCAGGATCGGCGCGTCCTTGAGCAGCGCGCGCGCGATTGCCATCCGCTGCCGTTCGCCGCCGGAAAGCTTCAAGCCCTGCTCTCCTATCTCCGTGTCGTATCCTTCGCGCATCCTGGTGATGAAACCGTGGGCGTTCGCAAGCCTGGCGGCTTCCTCGATCTTCTCCATCGGAGCGTCAGGCATGCCGTAGGAGATGTTGGCCCGGACCGTGTCGTTGAACAGGATCGTGTGCTGGCTGACTATGCCGATCTGCGATCGCAGCGACGAGAGGGAGACGTCCCTGATGTCCACGCCGTCGATGCGGATGGTGCCGTTCTGCGGATCGTAGAACCTCGGAAGCAGATCGACGAGTGTGGTCTTCCCGGCGCCGCTGGATCCGACGATCGCCACAATGCTTCCCGCGGGCACGCGGAGGGCGATGTCCTTGAGTATGTAGTCTCCTTCCGAATGGTAACGAAAATCCACATGTTCGAACTCGATATCGTGCGCGACGGTCGGAAGCACCGGGGCGTTTTCCTTCTCCTCCACTTCGGGCATCGTGTCGAGAACCTCGAACACGCGGGTGGCCGCCGCGATCCCCTGCTGGATGGTGTTGTTGATCCTCGACAGCCGCTTGACCGGCTCGTACGCCATGAAGAGGGCGGTCATGAAGGAGAAGAAGTTTCCGGGCGTGCTGTCCCCCCGTACCACGCTGTAGCCGCCGTAGAAGATCACCGCGGCCGCCCCGATCCCCGCGAAGGTCCCCGACAGCGGAGAGGCGATGGACTGGACCTTGACGATCTTCATGTTCAGCCGGAACAGGGCCGCGTTTATCGACGCGAAGCGTTCCGTTTCGTATTCCTCCGCTCCGAACGCCTTGACCAGCTTGGCGCCGCTGATCGTCTCCTGAAGATGCGATGTTAGGCCTCCCATGACCTCCTGTGTCCGCAGGCTCGTGCGCCGCAGCTTCCGCCCGAAGCGCGCGATCGGCCAGAACGCCAGCGGAAACACCACCATCGAGACCAGCGCCATCTGCCAGTCCCTGTAGAAGACGATGCAGACCAGGAAGAAGCCGGTGAAACAATCCTTGATCAGCCCCGTGGCGGCGTCGGTGATCGCTCCCTGCATCAGCCAGACGTCGTTCATCACGCGTGACATGAGCACGCCCGTCGGGTTCCGGGAGAAGAAGGACAACGAAAGGGATTGCAGATGCCTGTACAGGTGTTCCCGTATGTCCCGTATCACCCGCTGGCCGACCCCGCTCATCATGTAGGCCTGCAGGAACTCGAAAACCGCCTTCAGTATGAATACGGCGAGGATAACGAAAGGGATGACCGAGAGCATCGAGGCGTCTTTTTTGATGAAGATGTCGTCGAGAACCGGCTTGACGAGGTAGGCGATCGACCCCTGCAGAGCGGATATGACGACCATGAACGACATGGCGATCAGCAGGCGGGGCACATAGGGGCGGACGTATTCCAGCATCCGCCTGTAGATGGTCATCCCCATGCGTCACCGGCTTCGCTTGCCAGCATGTCCACGACCGCCTCCGCCGGGCCGGGCCCGGCAAGCTTTCCCCGAAGCGACGCGCAGCGGGCCGCCAGGGCCGCCCTGCGCGACTCGTCCCCAAGGAGGAGGCGAAGCTCCTCCGCGATGCGATCCGGACGGCACTCCGACTGTATGAGCTCCGGCAGGAACGGCTTGCCTTCCACCAGGTTCGGAAGCCCGACTGAGGAAATCTTCACCAGGCTCTTCGCGGCATAGTAGGTGACCGCCGACATGCGGTATACGATCACGGCCGGAACGCCGAGAAGCGCCAGCTCGAGGGTCGCCGTGCCGGAGGCGGCCGCGGCGGCTGTCATCCCCCTGAACAGGAGGTGGCGGTCGCTCTCGACCAGGGACACCGGCAGCCCGCTCCCCCTCAACTCGCTCTCCACGGCGTCGCGGAACCGCGGCGATGAAAGAGGAACAGCGAAATGGACGTCCGGGAACTCCCGGGCGATCAGCAGCGCGGCCTCCTTGAGGACGGGCATATGCGCGCGTATCTCGCCATGCCGGCTGCCCGGCAGGAGCCCGACCACTCTTTTACCGGCCGGGATTCCGAAACGCGCGGGGTCAGGTGGTGCGTCAAGCCAGGGGCCGAGCTCGTCCAGAAGCGGGTGCCCGGCGAAACGGGCGTTCACACCGTACCCTTTGAGGATCGGCTCCTCGAACGGAAAGAGGACCACCACCCCTTTCGTGAAGGATGCGAGCGTCTTTGCCCGCTCCCTTCTCCAGGCCCACAGCTGGGGCGGAACGTAGTAGATCACCGGGATATTCCTCTCGCGCGCCTTCCTTCCGACCCGGAAGTTGAAATCGGGGAAATCAACCAGCAAGAGCGCCCCGACGTCGGGGCTTGTGGCGCGCCGCACGGCCCGGCGCATCGCCGAAACCAGCGCAGGGAGATGCCGCGCCGCCTCCGTGAGCCCCACCACCGAGATCCCCCCGTAGTCCTGAAGGATCCGGACCCCCTCGGCCGCCAGCCGCGCGCTTCCTATCCCTTCCATCCGGGCGTTCGGGTAGCGGCCCCGGAAAACCTTCGCGACGCCCGCCGCGTATGCCTCCCCGGATGCCTCGCCGCATACCATGAAAAGGGTCTTGGGCCCGAGGCTCAATGTCTTTTCATCTTCCGAATGACCCGGAAAGCCAGCTCCAGCGCGGCAAGGCCCTCCACGCCGGACACCACGGGCGCTTTGCCTCCGATGACACAATCGATAAAAGAGCGTATCTCATCCCGCAGGGAATCCCCCCCCTCTCCGGCTTCATGCATTTCTCCGGCGATCTCGGGCGGCTTGTCCGGCCCGTGCGGGAAGGCCCTGCGGACAACCTGGATCCTGCGCTCCAGGAAATCGATCGAGATGTATCCGTCTTCCTGGAAGACGCGGATCTTCCGCTGCTTTTTCGACGAGACCCTGCTGGCGGTGATGTTGGCGGTACACCCGTTGGCGAAGTCGACCCGCGCGTTGGCTATGTCGACGTTGGGGGAAAGCACCGGGACACCGACTGCCTGGATGCGTGCCACCGGGGATCGCACGAATGAAAGGATCAGGTCGATGTCGTGGATCATCAGGTCGAGGACCACGTCGACGTCCGTCCCGCGTATTCCGAAGGGCCCCATGCGGTGGCACTCGATGAACCGCGGTTCCTTGATAAGGGAGGCGGCATGCCGCATCGCCGGGTTGAATCGCTCGACGTGCCCTATCTGGAAGACCAGCTTCCGCTCGGCCGCCTCGCGCACCAGAGCGCGCGCCTGGCGCAGGTTCGCCGTTATCGGTTTTTCCAGGAGGACATGAACGCCGGCCTTCATCGCGTCCATCGCCACGCGGTAATGCGACGGCGTGGGAACGGCGATGCACACCGCGTCCGATTCCGCGAGAAGGCGGCTGCGCCTTACGAAATGCGTCGTGCCGAACTCCCGCGCGACCGCTTCCCCGTGGGCGGAATTAGCATCGCACACGCCCGCGAAACGGATGTCCGGGAAAGACGAAAGCTTCTGCGCGTGCAGCCGCCCCAGGTAACCGACGCCGATCACCCCTACCCTGAGAGGTCCGCTCCCGTTCAACGCGCACCTCCCCCTAACGGGTAACTCCCCGCTTGCTCGCCTTGATGAACTCCAGAAGCCGCTTCACCTCGGTGATAAGCTCCACTTCGGCTTCCACCCTTGAAACGGCCTCCCCCATCGGCGCCCCGGACCGGAACAGGATCTGGTATGCCTTCTTCAACGCCGAAACGGCTTCGGCGGAAAAACGGTTACGCTTGAGCCCGATCAGGTTCAGCCCGAAGAGTGAAGAACCCTTGCGTTCCCGCCCCACCGCGGCGATCACGAACGGCGGGATATCCTTAACGACCGCGGACATCCCGCCGACCATCGCGTACTCCCCTATCCGGACGAACTGGTGCACCCCGACCATGCCGCCGATGACGGCCGAATCGCCGATCTCGACGTGCCCCGCGAGCATCGTCCCGTTGGCTATCACCACCTTGTTTCCGATCCTGCAATCGTGAGCCACGTGGCAATAGGCCATGAGCATCGCACCATTCCCGACGCGGGTGACCCCGGTCGCGTGCGGCGTCGCCCGGTTCACCGTCACGTATTCCCGGATCATCGCCCCTTCGCCTATTTCCACCCAGGTATCTTCCCCCTTGTACTTGATGTCCTGCGGCGGCGCGCCGAGCGACGCGAACGAGGAGACGCGGCTCCCGTTCCCCATCCGTACGTGTGACGCGATCTGGACGTGGGATTCTATCCTGCACCGATCTCCGATCGTCACCTTCGGCCCGATGAACGTGTAGGGGCCGACTTCGACCTCTTGCCCGAGCTGCGCATCGGGATCGATGACGGCCGTCGGATGAATCATTCCGCCGCACCTCCCTTGCCCTTTTCGACTAATGCATCCCGTATCGTCGCTGTCAGATCGGCTTCCGCCGCGAGGGCGTCGCCGACTCGGGCCTCCCCGTGCATCTTCCACACCGGTCCCTTGTGGGCCGTGATCGTCACCTTCATCACAAGCTGATCGCCGGGGTACACCGGACGCCGGAAACGGCAGTTGTCGATACCCGCGAAGTACGCCAGCTTCCCCTCCATTCCCAGCTCTTTCAGCACCGCTATCCCGCCGGTCTGCGCCAGCGCCTCGACGATCAGGACTCCGGGCATGATGGGGTGACCCGGAAAGTGGCCGGCGAAAAACGGCTCGTTTATGGTGACATTCTTGATGCCGACGATGAAGCGTCCCGGCACCCACTCGAGGATCCTGTCCACGAGGAGGAACGGGTATCGATGCGGCAGGACGTCCATGATCTCCTGGATCGTGAACATCTCATTCCTCTCCCTTCGGTTTGATGCGTTCCTCCAGTTTCCTCACACGGCGGAACAGATCGGGAAGCTTCGGCAGCAGGGCGGACATTTTAAGCCACGCCGGGTGCGGGATCGCCGGGGTGCCCGACCATGCCCTGGACTCCGACGACTTCAAAGTGCCCGCAACGCCGGTCTTCGCCCCCAGTATGATTCCATCCTCCACCTCGATATGGTCCGCAAGCCCCGCCTGCCCGCCTATCATCACCCGGTTGCCGATCGTGACGCTGCCCGAGACTCCGACCTGGGCCGCGATGGCAGTGTCCGTACCGATCACCACGTTGTGCGCGACCTGGACGAGATTGTCGATCTTGGTCCCCCGCCCGATCCTCGTAACGCCAAGCGCCGCGCGATCCACCGCGGCGTTCGCACCTATTTCCACGTCGTCCCCGATCTCGACCGTCCCGACCTGCTGGATCTTCCGCAAGCCTTCGGGGGAAGGAAGATACCCGAAACCGTCGGACCCTATCACGCACCCGGCGTGGAGAATCACGCGGGACCCCAACCGTACGCCCCGGTAGATGACGACATTCGGGTGCAGCACGCAATCGTCGCCTATTGAAACACCTTCCCCGACGAAGACGCCCGGAAAAACGACGGTACGGTCGCCGATCGCGCCACGCTCACATCCTTACCCAGCCGGGCGCCTCGGTGGACGCTCGCCGATACGGAAATCCCGGAGGGGCGGCGCTCTGGGGGATGGAACAGCTCGACCAGGCGGGCAAACGCGAGGACCGGGTCATCGGACAGAAGAAAGGCCGCGCCGGAACCTTCCACGCGGCTCCTTGCAACGATCGCGGACGCCTTCGTTCCGATGGCGAATCGGGCGAATTTCCGGCTCGCGAGGAACGTCACCTGACCCGGCCCGGCCTCCCCGATGGAAGCCACCCCGGTCACGACGGCGTCCTCCCCCTGAAGGATCGCCCCTATGCGCTCCGCCAGAGCAGACAGGCGGAACTCGATTCCCACTCGGCTACTCCTTGTTCACCAGCACCTGAACGCGGGCGGTCAGGTCGAGCGCCGGGTTGAAAAAAACGACGCCTCCCTGCGCCTGGTCCAGCACGAGGTCGATCTTCTCGTCCGCCACCAGCTTTTCAAGTTTGACCTTTATCGACTTGAGCACATCCTGCGTAAGCTCCCCCTGGCGGGTCTGCATTTCCTTCTCGGCTTCCTGGGTGAGCTGGCGCAGTTCCCCTATCCTGGCGTTCAGCGCATCTTCCTTCTCCTTGAGCTTTTCCTTCCCGAGAATTATCTTCTGCTTGTCGATCTCGTCTTTTATCTTTTTCGCCTCCTCCTGCTTCTCCTCCACCTTCTTTTTCAGTTCCTCGTACCGGCTCTCTATTTTCTTCTTCGCGACCTTACCCGCCTCGGACTCGTTCAGGATCTTGTTGATGTCGATCACCGCGACCTTCAACCCCTCCGCATGCGCGCCGCCCGCGAAGACCAGCGCCGCCGCCATAACCAAAGCAATGATCAATTTCCAGTCGTTTCTCATCTCGTTCCTCCCTGATTAAAATACGGTCCCGATCGTGAACTCGGCCACCATCTTGTCCTCGCCAGGCTTCGGATTCAGATTCCATCCCCATTCGAAACGCAAAGGTCCCATCGGCGAATACCACCGCAACCCCGCCCCCGCGGCGGTTTTCAGCGGTTGCCCTTCCCATGGCCAGTCGCTCTGGCGGTAGGAATTCCCCGCATCGAAAAACAAAACGGCCTTGAAGCCGTACTCGTTGACTATGGGGATTATGTATTCGACATTCATGAACAGCTCTTTGTTCCCTCCAATCAGCTCGCCCGTGTTCGGGTCCTTGGGGGATACCGT
>JAENIX010000229.1 GCA_016844415.1 Actinomycetota bacterium
CCACACGAAGTAGGCCGGAATCGCGAGCAGAAAGAGATTGAAGACGAGTGAGCCTCTCATCGGCGCAGCCTCTCACGAGCCTTATAACTCCTTTTCCATCTTCTTATGATCGGAAAGATGAAAAAGAGAACGATGAGCAGAAAGAGCGTCAGCGAAATAGGTCGCTGAAAAAAGATCCACGGATCCTGGGACATCTGAAGCGACTGCAGGAACGAGCGCTCCGCCAGCCTTCCCAGAACGAACCCGATCACCAGGGTAATAATGGGAAAGCCGAACCGAACCAGCCCGTAGCCGAACAATCCGGCGACGATCGCCATGAGGACGTCCCATATGTTCTCCCGGTCGGCGTAGGCGCCTATGAGGGAGACCACCAGGATGGTAGGAACAAGGTATTTCACGTTCAGGGTCGTAACCCGGGTGAGGAGATCCGCTGCCAGCAGGCCCAGGGTGCTGGCAATAATGTTTGAAATCAGGAGTCCCAGGATCAGGGCCCAGACGATTTCCATGTTGTCCCGGATGAAGAGGGGCCCCGGATTGAAGCCGTGGAGGATAAGGGCGCCCAGCAGCAGCGCGGTTTCAGCGCTTCCGGGAATCCCGAAGGCGACCGTAGGAAGCAGCGCACCGCCGTCCTTGGCACTGACTGCGGACTCGCAGGCGACCACGCCCTCCGGGTTCCCCTTGCCGAATCGTTCCGGGTGCTTGGAAGTCTGGATGGCAAGCGTGTAAGCAAGAAAATTCGCCACGGTTCCGCCCACGCCGGGAACAATTCCGATCCAGGTTCCCACGATCGATCCCTGGATGAATACCCGAAAATGGCGGAACACATCTTTGACCCCCTCCAGGGTCCCTTTGAGACCGGTGTGGACACGCGTGCCGGTCAGGGAAATGGTGCCGCCCTTGACAAAGTATTCGATGACCTCCGCGACGGCGAAGATTCCGACGAAGAACGCAACCAGACTGACCCCGTCCCAGAGGTAGTTCTGGCTGCCCAGGCTGAAGCGCAGCGCCCCGCCCATGGGATCGTAGCCGATGATCGAAATGAGGACCCCGAGACCCGCGCTAACCAGCCCTTTGATCATGTTTCCCGGTGCTGCGATGGCGACCGTGACCAGCCCCAACATGATCATCATGAAGAACTCCGGCGGACCGAAAGCGAACACGATCGTGCGCACCGCCGGGAGCAGGAGAATCAGCACTACCAGGCCGAATACCGCACCGAGAGCGGAAGATGTTGCAGAAATCGCGAGCGCCCTGCTCGCCTCCCCCCTTTGGGTCATCGGATAGCCGTCGAAACAGGTGGCGGCATTGACCGGCTCGCCGGGTATGTTGAAAAGTATCGCGGTGACCGATCCGCCGAAAGGCGCGCTTCCCATGATCCCGGCGAACAGATACATCCCGCTCATCGGTTCCATGCCGATCGTGAACGGCAGCAGTATGGCCATCGCTGCCAGAGACGTTATGCCCGGCAGAAGGCCGAAGACCAGCCCGAGAAACGTGCCGAAGGCGATCAGAAAAAGGTTGGTTGGCTGAGCGAGTGCTGCCGCGGCAATTCCGAGAGAATGGAGTTCAAGCACTGGGAGTTCCCGGGTTATCGTTCTTGGCGGCGACCGAATCCGTGCAGGAAAGTCCTGGTTCGCCCGACTCCCAGGCGCGCCCGGCCGGGAGCGTCCGCGCCCGGCCCGGGGGGAATCTTCCCCCAATGCTCACGCGTGTCTCCTTGCCTGCGATCGACAGCGCATGACCCGCACACGCCAAGAAAACAAGCCTGGTTCTTACCCACCCGCCTGACAGAACGGGGACCAAGCTCACTGTTTCTGGAGCGACGCCCGCAGTTGATTCATATGCTTTTCTATCAGCCGGCCGAAAGCGGCGGCGGACTGCGATGCCTCCTTCTGTCCCCCGGGATTGGCTTCCTGCTTGGACTTCTCGACCCAGCCCATGAAATCCTTGTCATGCATGGCTTTAAGGAACGCTTCCTCGAGGATCTTGACTCTGTCCGCGGGCGTGCCGGGGGGCGCGGCGACCAGCCGCAGGATTTCCGCGATAAGGTCAAATCCGAGTTCCTTCGCCGTGGGGACATCGGGAAAGGCCGGCATCCGCTTTTCCCCAAATTGCAGCAGCGCACGCAGATCGCCGGATTTTACGTAAGGAATATGCGCCGGGCCCGCGTTGGTCCAGACATCGAAGTCTCCGCGGATGGAAGCCGGAAGGATCTCGCCGGTGCCGCCGTAGCCGGAAACAACTCTCATCGGCAGTCCCATCTCGTTGGCCTCCAGGACGCTGAACAGCCATTTCGTCGAGCCCTCCCCTTCGATCCCCCAGCTCAGGTCTTTCTTCTTTTTCAGGTCCTCGATGGTCTTCAGAGGCGACTTCGCCGAAGTCATCAGGACCCAGGGTTCCGTTGCAACCCGGCCCACCCAGACGAATTTGTCGATGTCGAAGCCCGCCTTATCAGCACCGACCGCTTTCTGGTATGGGACCAGGCCGGCCACGTCGAGGAGACCCACCGTATAACCGTCCGGTCTTGCCCGGTATAAGGTAATGCTGCCGGTCCGGCCTCCCGCGCCGGTCACGTTTTTTATCACGACCTCGACACCGCCCGGCAGATATTTTTTCATGGTGGCGCCGATCTGCCGGCTCCAGGCATCGAACCCGCCGCCAGGGGAATACGGAACGATCCAGG
>JAENIX010000230.1 GCA_016844415.1 Actinomycetota bacterium
GGTGTTGCCCCCGGTGCAGAGGGGGGCGTACGCCGAAGCGGCCGTCCAGATGGACCTGCAAACCACGACGGAAGGGCTTGCAGGGATGATGGCCGGGATAGCGCGCCATCCGAGGATTCTCCGGGTGAAGAAATTGTCCGTCAGCTCCGGGTACTACGGGGCCGCCGCCGCGAACCGCCGGGAGTCCATGGTGGTATCCATCGTGGTGGCGGGGATGACGAGCGCCGAGGTGGAAGCGAAGGGAGCGAGGGCGGAAGAATGAGCCAGACCAGGATCCTTAATCTCGTCCTCGCGCTATCGGTTATCTTCTTCGGCTGGCGCTCGTACGAGGCGTGGACTAAACCGGTGGCGGTCGTCGTTTCCCCGTCTTCGGGGACACCCGTCACGCCGATCGGAGTTTCCCAGCCGGACTCGCTTGCCGTTCCCGCGGATCTTTCCGCCAATGTAGCATTGATCGTGGCCCGGCCGGTGTTCCGGCCGGACAGGAAGCCGTTTTCGGAGGGCGGATCCGGGTTTTCGCAAAGAAATTACGATGCGGAGCTCTCCAGGTTTACGTTACTCGGCGTACTTCAGATGGGGAACGAAAAGAAAGGGATCGTTGTCGGGAAAGGGGCCGGCACCCGGGACGAACGTTGGGAGGTAGGCCCGGGCGAAGACCTGCCCGGGTTCAAGGTTAAGGACCTCGGCGCTGAGGGGATGACACTCGCCGCCGATGGGCGCGAGTTTGTTCTGCCGCTTTATGCTGGGGGACCCAAGGGACAGGCAGGGCAGACGCCGGTTCGTACCGAAACAACCCGACAGCCAGCGCAGGTTTCCAAGCCCCAGCCGGCACCGGCGGGGCAACCCGGGAAACAATCACCCGCCGCGCAGCCCATCCCGCCGGCCCCGCCGCCGGCCATGGCGCCGTCCCCGCTGCCCATGACGCCGGTTAACCCGGACCTCACCGGCAGAAGGCGTGTACGACCGTTTCCGCAGCAGGAACGACCGGCAATGCCGGCAGGAAGGTAGGCACTTAAGTGCACCGTCGATTTTTGAGGCGGTACACCAGGAGGACAGGATGAATATCCGGACGTGGGCCATGATCGTCTTCGTGGGATTTTTCGCCGCCGTGACCTGGGCTGCGGAGGTCCCGACACCTCCCCAAAGTGCGACCGGCAAGATAGAAGAACAGCCTGTCGAGCCCACGCCGCCTCCATCGCAGGATAATGCGCAGGAGGCGCAGGCCCCGCCGGCTCCGGAGCCCGTGACGCCACCGCCGGCGCAGGCTCCTCCGACAGACGCGATTCCCCGGGTGAGGCCGCCCGTTCCGGGAACTTCGCCTGTGGCCCCGGTACCAGCGCCCCGGCCTCAACCGGCCGCTGGTGGCGGGTTCCTCGTGAAATTCAACAACGCCGACGTCTACGAGGTGATCCACACGCTGGGCAGGATCGCGGGGATCAACTACCTGATCGACCCGAGAGTACGAGGCGTCGTAAACGTCCAC
The DNA here is from genome assembly GCA_016844415.1 of Actinomycetota bacterium. Classification (GTDB taxonomy): domain Bacteria; phylum Desulfobacterota; class Deferrimicrobia; order Deferrimicrobiales; family Deferrimicrobiaceae; genus JAENIX01. The sequence goes on from JAENIX010000230.1 coordinate 1,484, forward strand.
ACCCAGGGATCGATCAAGAAGGACGACGCCCTCGAGCTTCTGTATTCGATCCTGCGCGTCAACGGCGCCACGGCGGTCCGGGAGGGCGATCTGTACCACATCGTGCCGATGAACGAGGCGAAGACGGAGCCCCTCCTAGTGGAGGAAGCAAGGGACGCGGCTTTCCCGAACCGGCCCGTCATGAGGGCCTTCCCGCTGCAGTTCATCGCCGCTTCCGAGATGGCCAAGGTGATCAAGCCCTTCGTGTCCCCCGGCGGGGAGGCCGTGGAGGTGACGCGGGCCAATATGCTCCTCGTGGTGGACACCGCGGGGAACATGGACAAGCACGCCCGCCTCGTGGAGCTGTTCGACGCCGACGCCTTCCGGACGGCCGGCGTGCGCATGTTTTCCCTGAAATTACTGGATCCGGAGGAAATGGCGAAGAACCTGGACGCCATCTTCGGCGCCCTGGATTTCGGGTCCAGGGGAGGTCGACCGGCCGGGATCAACTTCGTCCCGCTCGCCAGGCTCAACTCGCTTCTCGTTGTTTGCGCCTCGCCGAAAGCGATGGAGAACGTGGAGCGGTGGATCGGCGAGCTCGACCGCGAGCCTTCGAAGACGTCCCGGGCGGTGCATCTGTACCGCGTCAAGCACGGCAAGGTAAAGGATGTGGCGGCGGTCCTCGAGAGGCTCTATCCGTCGCGCACGTCTCCCTTGCCCGCGAAGCCGACCGAGTTCAAGCCGCAGGTCGGGGAGCCGGCAGGGGCCAAGCCGTACATCCTGTCTAACCCGACGACTCCCGCCGCGCCCGCTCCCTCCACTCCCGGTCGCCCGCAGGCCGGGGCGGAGAAGAAGGATGGAGAAGGTTTCGACATAATCCCCGACGAGCCGACCAACTCCCTCATCATCCGCGGGAGCCTCTCCGAATACGCCGCGATTCTGGATACCCTGAAAGCGATCGATGTTTATCCCCGCCAGGTACTCCTTGAAGTGCTCGTCGGCGAGGTGCAACTGGACGACTCGATGAAACTGGGGATCGATTGGAACTACGTATGGATGGGCGACGGGGTCACCAAGCACACCACTTCCATGGTCACCTCCCTTGCGGGAGCCACAACCGGCCTCAAGTACGTGGTGGACAGGACCAACCGGCTGACGGCCGCCTTCCGGGGGCTGGCGACGGACGGGAAGGTTTCGATCCTTTCCTCCCCGAGC
>JAENIX010000231.1 GCA_016844415.1 Actinomycetota bacterium
CAAGGTGGAGAAGGAGAAGATCACAGAGGCGTTTGCCGAAGGGTTCGCCAACAATTCCCCGGACGTTGCCGCGTCCGCGGATGCAAATGCCTTCCTGTCATTCTTCAAAAGCGATTTCGTGAAGGGGGACACGGTCGATTTGGTCCTTGGCGCCGACGGGACGGTGATCGCCAGGCACAACGGCAAGGTGCTGGGGACGGTCAAGTCGGCGAAGCTGCCCAACGCAATTCTGTTGATCTTTGTCGGGAATAAGCCCGCGGACGAGGATCTGAAGCAAGGGATGCTCGGGGCCCGGTGAATCGTTCTCGCGCGGTTTCCGCGAAGCCGCTTTCCCTGCGAAAGCTGCCGAGGGAGTTCTACGACAGGGACACGGTTACGGTCGCCGGCGAATTGCTCGGTAAATACCTGGTCAATGTTTCGCGCGGCGTCGAGCGCGTGGGCAAAATCGTGGAAGTGGAGGCTTACCTCGGGCCGCACGATCTTGCCGCCCATTCATCGAGGGGCCTTACGGAGCGAACCCGTGTTATGTTCGGCCCCCCGGGCCACGCCTACGTTTACATGATCTACGGGATGTATCACTGCATGAACGTGGTGACCGAGCGCGAAGGCCACGCATCCGCGGTGTTGTTGCGGGCGGTCGAGCCGATGAAGAATATCGAAGGCCGCACACAAGGTCCCGGGCGGCTATGCAAGGCTATGCGAATTGACCGGCGGTTTAACACGCACGATCTCACGAGCGGGGATTTTTTCATCGCCGTTCAGCCGACGGCGGAATCTTTTTTGATCGTCAAGAGGCCCCGGGTCGGCGTCGGCTACGCGGGGCGGTGGGCGAAGAGGCTGTTGCGGTTCTACATCAGGGGCAATCCGTTCGTATCCAAGCTGTAAGGTCCTGACAGGCCCGAGATCCTTTCCCGGTGGGATGGCATCCCGCAAGGGAAAAAGTAATGCTTGACATATTAAGATATTATAATATTATAATTATATGAAAAAGAAAACCAGCATGACAGCCGGCCAGCGGGAAAGGACGTCCAAGGTGCTCCAGGCGCTGGCGCATCCTTTGAGGCTTCAGATCCTCCAGGAGCTCACTGCCGGGGAAGAGAACGCGGCACGGCTCCTGGAACGGCTCGGATGCAGCCAGTCCATGCTTTCACAGCAGCTCAAGCTTCTCGAGTACCAGGGCTTGATCGAGTCCCGAAAGAACGGGATCACCAAAATCTGCCGCATCCGGAACCCGAAAATCATGGCGCTTTTCGACTGCCTGAAGCAGCACCTGGAGCTCATACAAAAAGTGTCGGGTTGATCTCTCGCGCCATCCGTCAGGAAAAGGGAGGAAGCAATGAAACTGGTCATCGTCGGAGGCGTTGCGGGCGGGGCGAGCGCGGCAGCGCGTGCCCGACGCGTGAGCGAGTCGGCGGAAATCGTTCTCTTCGAGCGCGGAGACTACATTTCCTTTGCGAACTGCGGCCTGCCGTACCACATAGGCGAAGCCATTCCCAAGCGCGATAGTCTGCTCGTCATGACCCCGGAAAGGTTCAAGGCGCGTACCGCGATCGATGTGCGTGTCCGGCAGGAAATAACGGACATCGACCCCGATGCGCATACCGTTACGGTGAAAAATCTGCAGACGGGCGAATCCTATAAGGAATCATACGACAAGTTGATCATAGCAACCGGCTCGAACCCTATCAGGCCCGATATCCCCGGCGCGGATGACCCTGCTGTCATGACGCTTTGGACGTTGCCGGACATGGACCGTATAAAGGCACGCGTCGACGCCGGTATCCGCAGCGCCGTTGTGGTGGGAGGCGGTTTCCTCGGCATCGAACTGGCGGAGAATCTGAGGCATCGCAAGGTCGAGGTCACGCTGGTGGAAATGTTCCCGCAGGTCATGTCTCCGCTGGATCCGGAAATGGCGGCACCGCTGGCGCGCGAACTGGAGCGGAACGGAGTGAAGGTACTTCTTGGCACCAAAGTGACTGCCGTTCGCCGCCAGGACGCGGCGGGCGAAGACCGAGCGCCCGATTTCACCGTTCAACTGGGTGATGGCAAGGCTATCACTGCGGACCTTGTTGTTCTCTCCATCGGGGTTCGCCCTAATTCGGCACTTGCGGCGGCGGCAGGCCTGAATACCGGCCCGCGGGGAGGAATCGTCGTCGACAGCCGGCTGCAGACAAGTCATCGGGATATTTACGCGGTCGGAGACGCCATCCAGGTAACCGATGCCCTTGGGGCACCCGCCCAGATACCTCTGGCGGGACCAGCCAACCGGCAAGGGAGGATCGCCGCGGACAACGTTTTCGGCGCGGACCGCGAATACCGGAAAACGTTCGGAACATCGGTGATCAAGGTTTTCGGGTTGACGGCCGCAAGCACCGGCTCGACGGAGAAGGCCTTGAAAAAAGCCGGCGTCGAGTACGAAAAGATCTACCTGAACCCCTATTCACACGCCGCCTATTACCCCGGAGCGCAGATCATGCATCTGAAGCTCCTTTTCACGCGGGAAGGGAACATCCTCGGCGCCCAGATCGTTGGGCGCGACGGTGTGGACAAGCGCATCGACGTCCTGACCTCTACGATGCAGGCCGGGCGGACCGTGTACGACCTTCAGGATCTTGAACTGGCATACGCCCCTCCTTACGGCTCCGCAAAGGATCCGGTAAACTTCG
>JAENIX010000232.1 GCA_016844415.1 Actinomycetota bacterium
GTCGCATTCCGGGTCCGGCGTCGTGTAATTTATCGTCGGAGGGATAGCCCCTTCATGCAGCGCCAGAACGGAGAAGAGGCTCTCGATGGCGCCCGCCGCCCCGAGAAGGTGGCCTGTCATCGATTTCGTCGAACTGACCATGAGTTTCTTCGCATGCTCCTGGAACACGGTCTTTATGGCGATGGTCTCGTAAAGGTCGTTGTAAGGGGTGGAGGTTCCGTGGGCGTTGATGTAATCGACATCCTCGGGGCGCAGGCGGGCATCCGAAATGGCGGCCCGCATGCAGCGCACCGCCCCTTCCCCCCCCGGAGCCGGCGCGGTGACGTGATAGGCGTCCTCGGAAGCCCCGTACCCGCACAGCTCCGCGTAGATCTTCGCCCCGCGCTTTTTGGCGAACTCCAGTTCCTCAAGGATTATGATGGCCGACCCCTCGCCCATGACGAAGCCGTCGCGGTCCTTGTCGAACGGCCGGGACGCTTCGGCGGGGGCGGCATTGCGGGTCGAGAGCGCCTTCATCGCGCAGAACCCCCCGAGCCCCATCGGTGTGATGGTGGACTCGGAGCCCCCGGCGATGACGACGTCGCATGTCCCCCGGCGGATCGCCTCGAACGCTTCCCCGATCGCGTGGCTGGAGGCCGCGCACGCGGTCGTTGTGGTGATGTTGGGCCCCTTGGCGTTGTACTTCATCGCGATGTGCCCCGAGGCGAGATTCGAGATGAGCATCGGGATGAAGAACGGACTGATCTTTCGCGCCCCCCCTTCGATATACGCCCGGTGGTAATGCTCGAGCGTGGTCAGCCCGCCCAGTCCGCTTCCTATGTATACGCCCACTCGCGGCGCAAGCTCCTCGCTTATGACCAGACCCGAGTCCCCCATCGCAAGGCTCGCGGACGCCATCGCGATATGGATGAACGGGTCCATCCTCTTGATCTCTTTCCGATCTATGAACTCCTCGGGGTGGAACCCCTTTATCTCGGCGGCGAATTTCGTCGGGAATTCCACCGGGTCGAACTTGGTTATGAGCGAGACGCCCGACCGTCCGGCGAGAACCGAATCCCACGTCGGCGCCACGCCGATCCCGAGCGGCGTCACCGCCCCCAGACCTGTTATCACTACTCTCCGCATCCTGCTGCCTTTCCGTCCGGGACCCGTTTCCGCCGGCTTCCTTACGGCCGGCGGGAACCGCGGATCCGCGTTATTTCGCGTGGGTCTTGATGTACTCCACCACGTCGTTCACGGTCTTGATCTTTTCCGCTTCCTCGTCGGGTATCTCGATCGCGAACTCCTCTTCCATCTTCATGACCAGTTCCACGATGTCGAGTGAGTCTGCGCCCAGGTCGTCGATGAACGACGCACCGGTGGTCACCTCGTTCACGTCCTTCCCCAACTGCTCCGCCACGATCTCCCTTACCTTTTTTTCGACCGACATTTCCGGCCCTCCCTTTCCTTTAATATGTTCTCACATGTACAGCCCGCCGTTAATTCCGATCACCTGCCCGGTCACGTATCCTGCCGCGTCGGAGGCAAGGTAGAGCGCAAGCTCCGCCACCTCCTCCGGCGCCGCGAATCTTCCCAGTGGAATCTGCTGAAGGAACGCCTTCTGGACCGCCTCCGGCAATCCGGCCGTCATGGCGGTCTGGATGAAACCGGGCGCGATGGCGTTCACCGTGATTCCCCGCGAGCCGAGCTCTCGGGCCATCGATCTTGTGAAGCCCGCGATCCCCGCCTTAGCCGCCGAATAGTTAGACTGCCCCGCGTTTCCCATCAGGCCCACCACCGAGCTCATGTTGACGATCCGGCCGCTTCTCTGCTTGATCATGTGCCGGGAAACCGCCTTGGTAAGGAGGAACGTCCCTTTCAGGTTGGTCCTCACCACCGCGTCGAAATCCTCCTCGGACATCCGCATTAGAAGGCTGTCCCTGGTGATCCCCGCGTTGTTCACCAGGATGTCGATCCGCCCCTGCGCGGCGAGGATCGCGGCCACCGCAGAATCTACCTGGGCGGAATCGCCGACGTCGAACATCGCCACCATCCCCTTGCCGCCGGATGTTTCGATGGCGGAAAGCGTTTCACGGGCGGCGGCCTCGTTGGCCACATCGCTGATCGCAACGATAGCCCCCTCCGCGGCGAACTTCTCGACGATAGCTTTGCCTATTCCACGGGCGGACCCTGTAACCAGTGCCACCTTGCCGGCAAGACGCATCCCCATCTCCCTCATGAAATTCATACCTTCAACGAAGGCAGCCGTTCAAGATAATACTTCACACCCGAAGCGCCCGGACGGCATCCAGATCTCCCGGAACGCAAAAGGGCAATGACGCGGCGTCCTTGTCTATCCTGCGGACGAGCCCGGAGAGCACCTTCCCGGGACCCACCTCGATAAACGTCGTGACGCCCATCCGGCCCATCTTCCGTACGCATTCCTCCCAACGGACGGGTGCGACGATCTGGCGTATCAGCGAATCGGACACGTCCTCACCGTGCTGATACGGCTCGGCGGTCACGTTCGCCACCACCGGAAAAAGGAAAGCACCCTTGGGCACGGCGCGCAGCTCCGGCGCCAGCCGGTCGGCTGCGGGCTTCATAAGCGAGCAGTGAAACGGCGCGCTGACGGGAAGCGGCAGAACCCTTTTCGCC
>JAENIX010000233.1 GCA_016844415.1 Actinomycetota bacterium
TCGAAATCGTTCATCCTGCTCCGGCTCATTTTTTCCCGCCGCAGCGTCTCCGCGAGCTCGGCAGCCGTCTTCTCGGCCTTTTGCTTCATCTCCACGAGACGCGCCTTCTCTTTACGGAGTTTCTCCGACTGGTCCACCGCGTGCGCCGGCGCCAGAAGGAGGAGACACGCGGCCAGGCACGATGCGGTTACGGCGAATCGCCAGGGGACGGTCATCTAGGGCGGGACTGCGCCGCGCGCCACCCCAGGAGGGACGCTCCCCCGGAAAGGATCGTCGAGGCGGGAATGAACACGGCCCAGGGGATAAGGAACGGAAAGGCAAGAATCTCGGCGGCGGGCCCGATCACCCGGGAGAACGCAGGCAGCCGGCCCGACAGCGCGATGAAGATGGAAACGGTCGCCGCCATCGCCGCCAGAGAGAGAACACCCCCGGCCAACGCAGTTCCCACGGCGCGCGAGAACGGAATGATCTGCGCTGAGACACCCCGCTCCCTGAGATAATCGAATTCGCCTGACAGGAACGTCGCGCGCGCCTTTTCCTGGAGGTAAAAAACGGAAAAGGACACGGCGCACAGGATGTAAAAACCCGCCCATAAAAGGACGTTCATCCACCGGCTGACGCGCAGAAGGCGGGGGTGGGCCTCCCCTCCCGAGAGGAGCTTTTCCACCTCGGGAAGAGGCTTGAGCACGGCTTCCACGGACCGGAAATCGCCTTCCGTGAACCGGTCGGGCCGCATGCGGATCTCCACGTAGCCGGGAAGCGGGTTTCCCCCGGCCGCGCGCAGCGCCTCCATCCCCGGGTAGGAGTCGATGAACTCCTTCCAGGATGTTTCCGGGTCCCTGTACTCCGCGGAGTGAACCTCCGGAAGCCCCGCGGCCTTCCCGCCATGCCCTCTCCCTCCACCGCGGTCACCGACAGGCGGAGCACCGCGGTGATCCTCCAACGGTCGGACAAGTAACGGTTGGTGCCTCCCGAGAGCAACATCGCCTCGAATAACGCTGCGAGCAGAAGGAAAAGGAAAAACCTGCCGGCCGACTCACGAATCAAAGCGCCCGGCATGCGCTTCCAGTCGATCCAGATGAGGGAGCGGCCTATCATCGAGTGCCGTCCACGGTTATGGCGAGCCGGAAAAGCCGGAACGGCCCCATTGCGATCCCCTCCTCACCGCTCCTTGCCTTCCATCGCTCCGGGAAGGTCCTCTCCGCGAGCAGGATCGTCTTCCCTTCCCTGGCAAGCGCCCGGAAAAGACCGCCGAGCATGTCCGTCCACTCCCCGCCGGCGTTCGCGATCACCATATCCAGGAATAGATACTTCGGACCGCGGTACAGTTCCGCCGCCAGCGCGACCCGCGCCCTCTCCGTCACCGACAGAGAGGAAAGTTTCCAGTCCTGCGAGCCGCCAAGACCCATCATCGAAAGCAGCTTCTCCTGCCGCTCCTCGCGTTCCTCCGCCGGAATACTTTCCCCCGCCGTCCCGGAAAGCAGGAACAGATCCCGGACTGCGCAGCCGGGCATGGACGGAAACGGATCGGGAACGACGCCGGACGAAGCCCTGAAAGAGTTGACCGCGGACGAATCCCCGCGGTAAATGGAATCACCCCCGACGACGACATCCCCCTCGTCAGGCCGGCGTTCCCCGCGGAGAATGCTCAACAGGAGGGTTTTCCCGGCCCCTGCCGGTCCGGTCACCACGCACACCTCGCCTTCGTCGAAAGCGAGGTCGATGCCGTCCCAGAGCTTCCGGTCCCGGGAGACCGCTCCGACGTGAAACGCCTCAATCATGGTTCGTCGGCATCTCCATCCAGGCGTCGAACGCTCCCGAAAAGAGCTTGCGGATCTCCTCCAGGTGCTGCGCCTTCATGCGGCCGCGAAGGACCTCCTGCCAGTCATTCTCCCCGACGAGGTCGTCATAAGGCTGTCGGACGGTATCGAGTATGATCCCCCCGAGAAAAGCGTGCGTGATGATCTGGGGGTTGTCCTTTCCCCCGTCTTCGGTCTGGATATGGTACACCTTGCCCTTGTATTTCAGGTTGTGGTTGAATCCGGAAAGCATCCGGACGCGCGCCTTCATCGCCTGCTCCCTGTCATTCGCCGCGCGAAGTTCCCGCGCATGACGCGATTCGAATTCAAAGCATCACGTTTTCGACATCGGCGATCCTTCCTCCAAGAAACGCCTCCCCGACATCCGCGAACCGGCCTGGGTCGTCCGTGACAAGAAAGCGGATGGCCGCACCGCCCCGTTCCTCCTTCTCCATGCCGCTTTCGGAAATAAGCACGTCGACGACCCGGGCAGCCTCCTCCCCGGAGTCGACGAGGACCGTGCCGTCGCCGAGGAATTCGGCGATGGCTTTTTTCAGGACCGGGTAATGCGTGCACCCCAGAATGAGAGCATCTGGAGGATCCGGGCGAAACGGGGCAAGGTACTCGGCGACCACGTCGCGCGTAACCGGCCCCTCGATCCACCCCTCCTCGGCAAGCGAAACGAGGAGAGGGCACGGCTGACAGCGGATGCGCGCCTTGGGAAGGGCGGACCTGAGCGCCTGTTCGTACGCCCCGGACCGGATCGTCCCCGATGTGCCGATCACCCCTATCGTATCCCGCTTCGGGAGGGCGGCGACGCGCC
>JAENIX010000234.1 GCA_016844415.1 Actinomycetota bacterium
CCCATCGTCGGGAAGCACATCACCCTCTCCGGCGGCAAGCGGTTCCGGCCCGCGGTGCTTCTCCTTTCGGCGGAGGCGTGCGGATACACCGGCCCGCGCAGAACCGTCATGGCGGTCGTCACCGAGTACATGCACGCGGCAACGCTTCTGCACGACGACGTGGTGGACATCGGGAACGTGCGCCGGGGACGGCCATCGGCAAACGTGGTATTCGGAAACTCCGTGAGCATCCTGGTGGGGGATTTCCTTTTCGCGCGCGCGTCGCAGCTCATGACGGAAGACGGCGACATCGACGTCCTGGGGATCTACGCCCGGACTCTTGTCTCCCTTTCGGAAGGGGAAGTCCTGCAGCTCATGAAGTCCGGCGACCCCGGGATCACAGAAAAGGATTACCTGCGTGTCGTCTATAACAAAACCGCCTCGCTTATCGCCGCGGCGAGCGAGACTGGGGCGGTGCTTGCTGGGGCAAGCGAGACCCTGCGAAACCGCATGTTCGAGTATGGCAAGTCGGTCGGCATCGCATTTCAGCTCATGGACGACGTCCTCGACTTCACCGGCACCGAAAAGGAGCTCGGCAAGCGCCCGCGCCAGGACCTGAGGGAGGGGAAGGTCACCCTGCCGCTTCTGCACGCTCTTCGGCTCCTTGCCGGGAAGAAGCGCTCCGAGAGGGATATTGACTTCCTCGCGCGGCTCGTCGAGCGCAACGGCGGGCTCGAGTACACAACGCGGAAGGCCCTTTCCTACGTCGGCCGGGGGAAGCGGCTGCTTTCCCTCCTTCCGCCGTCGAGGGCGCGCGCGGCCCTCCTTTCTCTTTCCGACTTCATCGTCTCGCGGTCCCACTGAGCGCCCTCGGGCCGTCCGCAATAAAATCCATGGAATCGTCTCGCGCGGGAACGGGTTGAGGATGCCGGCAAGGAACGGCAGGACAGGATTCACGCTTGTCCGGGTGGCGGCCGCGGTTGCGTTCGCCGTCATTCTCGCCGTGATACTCGTCCCCTTGGTCTCAAGGTACATCACAGACTCGCAGGTCGCCCGCGCGAGGAACGAGGCGAAGATGATCGCCGACGCTATGACCGCGGCGTACAAGGACCTGGGACGCTGGCCGAACCGGCAGGACAACACCTCCGATTTCGGCGGACTTTACACGGGGGCCTCCCCGCCCTCGGAAAGCTTCCTCCGGATCGCGGCCGGCTGGGCCCCGGCAAGGGGCCGTACTCGTCGCACCTTCCCGTGGATCCATGGGGGAGGCCGTACGTCGTCAACTCGCTCTATTTCACGCTCGCGTCGGATCCGCCCATTCCCGTATGGGTCGTCTCGGCGGGGCCGAACGGAATCCTCGAGACGAACATCGACACCCACATCATCTCGCCCGGAGGGGACGACGTCGGGGTCCGTATAAGGTAGCCGGCTTTTATCCCACCGTTTCCGATGGGGATGCCGCAGGAATGAAAGGTAGTATATTAACGAAATTCGATTTATGATTATGATATAGTCCGGCGTTCATCCAACCTACCCCACACATCGCAAGCGAATGTCACGGCTGTCTCACGGAGACCGGGTATGGCCATAGCTCCCCGGGATGGAGAGTCCCTGACCAGGATTCTGGACAGCATCACAGACCCGCTGGTCGTTTACGACCGCGACTACCGGATCGTGATGGTCAACCGGGCGCTGGTGGCCATTCAACAGCGCAATCTCGAACAATTAATCGGCGGACATTGTTACAAGGTGTTTCACGGCCGCAGCGCCGTTTGCAAGGAGTGCCATATCCAGGATGTCTTCCGGAGCGGCGAGCCGCAGATGCGCGAAAAAGCAATCCGGCTGCCAAACGGGATTCTCAGGCATTTCGACATACACGCCTACCCCGTGAGGAATGCCGAAGGAGACGTTATCCAGGCCATCGAGCATGGCCGGGATATTTCCGAACGGAAGAACCTCGAACACCGGATCAAGGCATCGGAGGAGAAATATCAGACCATCGTGGAGACGGCCCGGGAGGGCATTTTTTTCGTTGACGACGAAGCCAGGGTGACCTTCGCCAATGGGCGGCTGGCCGGAATGCTGGGGTACAGTCCCGATGAGATCATGGGGCGGTCTCTGTTCGATCTTATGGACGAGAGCTCGATAGCCGTTGTGAAAGACCAACTGGACCGCCGCCGCAAGGGAATATCGGATGTATACGAGCTGAACTTCAAAAGCAGGGAAGGCACTTGCCTCGTGGGCATGATCTCGGCGGCGCCGCTGATGGTCAACGATACCTTCCTGGGTTCCGTGGGAATCGTCACGGACATCACACACATGAAACAGGTCCAATCGGAGCTTCGTTCGGCCAGGGACTTCAGCGAAAAGATCGTCAATAACATCACCGACAATCTCGTCGTGGTCGATCCCGAGACGCACCGAATCGCGCAAGTCAACACCTCCTTCCTTGCACGGGTGGGGCTTGATATGGAAAAGGTCGTGGGGGAACCGTGCTACGCGGTCATGCTGGGCAGGAAGACCCCCTGCTGGGAGGATGGAATCCATTGCCCCGTCCGGGAATCGGCGGCGATAAAGCGCCCCGCCCAGTGCGGAGCGGATGCTGCAGGTCCTGACCTACCCGCTCGTCGACAGTCACGGCCGCGTGGAATTGATCATTCGCATGGAACGCGACGTCACGGAAAAGCGGAAGATGGAGGAAGCCCTGGCCTTCCGCTCGAAGGAGCTGCAAAAGACCCAGCACCAGCTGGAAACCCTCTTTGAAATATCACGACGGGCGAGCGCCGTGGACTCCCTTCAGGAGCTCGTCCATTTCCTCCACGACTTCGCCGAAGGGATCTTCCCGGATTCCGATCCGCTGTTTCTGATACTCGATGGGGACAGCGACCGGTTCCTTCCACTTGAGGAATGCCGCCCCGACGTGGCCGAGCCGTTGCGCGGTTTGCAACGGAAAATGGAGAAGGCCGGGATCGCATCGGAGTTCGCCCGGTATCTCCGATCCACGAAAGACCCCCAGATCGTCACTTTCGCGGACGGCGAGAATCTGCATCCCTTTTTAAAGGCCGTAACGGAGACTTACCCGAGCTGGTTCGGCCTGCCCATCTTAGTGCGCCAGCATTGCATCGGTTACTTTCTCCTGGGCTCGCATGCTTCCACACACTACTCCAGTGAGGACCTCCGGTTCTTCCATGCTTTATTTTCCCAGAACGGAGGACATATCCGGCACCTGGTCTTATTCGAATCGGAACTCAACAATATCCGCCACCAATCCCCGGAGAAAATCTCTCACGGCGAACTCATCGGCCAGAGCGAGAAAATGCTGAAAGTTTACGACCTGATCGACCTCGTGGCGATGTCGGATGCAACCGTTCTCATCACGGGCGAAAACGGAACCGGCAAGGAGCTGGTCGCTCTTGCCATCCACAAGCAGAACTATCGCCGCAAGGGGCCTTTCGTGATTGCCAGCTGTTCGGCCTATTCGCCGAGCCTTTTGGAAAGCGAGCTTTTCGGCCACGAGAAGGGGGCTTTCACCGGAGCCATCCGCCAGAAAAAGGGCCGGATCGAACGGGCTCAGGAGGGGACGTTGTTCCTCGATGAAATCGGCGACATTTCCCTGGCCACCCAGGTCCTCCTCCTTCGATTCCTGCAAGACCGCCGTTTTGAGCGGGTGGGTGGAGAGGAAACCATCGTGGCGGACGTCCGCGTGCTGGCGGCGACCAACAGAGACCTCCGGCGGGACGTGGAGGAGGAGCGATTCCGGGAAGACCTGTACTACCGGCTGAACGTGTTCTCCATACACGTGCCCCCCCTGCGCGAGCGGAAGGAAGACATCCCGCTGCTCTCCCGGCATTTCCTGAAAAAGTTCTCCCTGAAGGAAGGGAAAAAAATCCAGGGCATATCTTCCGACGCCATGAAGGCCCTGATGGATTACAACTGGCCCGGGAATGTCCGCCAGTTGGAAAACGCCCTGAGCTACGCCGTCATTATCAACCAGGAAGAAACGATAAAGAGAAAGCACATGCCCCCTTTCCTGAAGGAAACCGGCGGCGAGCCGACCCGGATCTCCCTCTCGGAAAACGAGCGCGGCCTGATCCTGCAGGCCCTTGAGGAGTCCAACTGGAACAAGCACGATGCGGCCCGCCGTCTTCAGTTGAGCCGAAGCACCCTGTACAGCAAGATCCATCGTTACGGTCTGGTAAAGGGGGCCGGACAGGTCAACAGGTCAATATGAGGACACCGGGTCCGTAATCATACGATTCAGGAAAACCGTGAACTCCTTGCGATACGGGGATTTACGCATGCAGGGGGTCCGATTTCACACGGTTACGACGCCCGCCCTGAAAACTTCCCTATGCCTGCGTTCCGTTGGAACAAATCGATAACTAACCGATAACCAACCAAATATACGGCAACGGGACCGGTGTTGCGCGGCGGTTTCGATTCCCGGCATGCGTCTTGAAGTGAACTAACGAAAAATCGCGTCAACAAACGGCTTGCCCTGACGAAATGCGTGCGCGGCACCGAGGAGGTGTCCCCGATGAAAGAAGCCACCATACATATCGTCGACGGAAAAGCGGACGATATCCACTTCGACGGGCAGAAAGGATTGGACATCGACGCTTTCCTGTTGGTAACCCACCGGAGGAACGTCGAGGAGGGACATTTCCTCGCTTTCGGAAGCAGCGACAGAGTCGGGAAGATGCTCTACAACTTCTATCTCAATTGTCTCCGAAACGATTACCAGGAGCTCGGAGAGACCCTGGAGAAGGTGGCCCGCGACATTCTCGATGCGGCCCAGGCCGCCCGCGGCCAGCCATGGCCGCATCTGGCGGACCGGGTGGAGCCTGTCAACTGACGAAAGAAAGGGGGGTCAAACGATGACGAGAGAGAAACGGGAAGTGGAAATCAAGAGTCGGGCCGATACCCTTCCGTTGATGAGTCCCGAGGTCAGGCCCTGGCCCGTGACGCCGCCCCCTCCGCCTGAGGAAGTCATGAAGGTCTACGAAAAGCGGAAGGCGGGAGAGTTCGGGAAATGGTGCGAGGACAACTTCTGGTTCCAGAAAGGTTTTGGAAAAGCCGAGGCTCTTCAGGGACTTAAGGTCCTTGAT
>JAENIX010000235.1 GCA_016844415.1 Actinomycetota bacterium
GCGGAGAAGGTATCCGGAGTAATGCAGGGTCGCCTTTATGCCGGGGAAGCGCCAGAGAGTTTCGAGGAACGGCAGGTAGGCGCACCGGGTCGCCTCCTCGAGAACGAAATCGAAGTTTCCCACCGGCTGGTGGTTGTGCAGGCACAGAAGCAGGACTCGTTGCCGGCGGGAGGGCTTGGAGACGCTCACTGGTGCCCGTCTCCTTCCTGGGCGAATTCGGTCAGCACTCCGAACGTGGACTTCGGATGGAGGAACCCTATCTTCATGCCGTGCACCCCGACGCGGGGGGTCTCGTCAATGAGCCGGGCCCCCTTCTCCTTCGCGCGGGACAGCGCGGCGGCGGCATCGTCCACCATGAAGCAGAGGTGATGGATCCCCTCCCCGTTCTTATCGAGGAACTTCCCTACGGGACCGTCCGGCGAGGTGGACTCTATCACCTCGATGGTGCTCTCCCCCACGCGGAACACCGCAGCGCGGATCTTCTGATCGGCGACCTCCTCGATGCCCGCGAGCTCCAGGCCGAGGACATCGCGATAGAAGGGGATCGCGTCGTCAAGCTTCCTGACCGCCACGCCTATGTGCTGGATCTTCCGGATCATGGTGCCACCTCCCTGCCGCTTCCTGAAAGCATTCTACCGTAATCGGAAACGAGGAGGGCGCGCCAACGCGAATCCCACGAAAGCCGGGGAGGCTCCCCGGGAACCGGAGATTAGTGTCCGGCGCCGAAGATCGGCCGTAGGATATCGTAGGAGAAGTAGCCGGCCGCGGCCGACGCGGGGATCGTTAGAATCCACGCCCAGACGATCCGCGCGCCCACCATCCAGTTCACCTTCCGGTGTCCCTGCGAGAGCCCTACGCCGAGGATCGCCGAGGTGATGACGTGCGTGGTGCTGATGGGGATCCCCATCGCCGAGGCGGTGAGGATGACGCCCGCGGAAGAGGTCTCCGCGCAGAAGCCGTGGACCGGGTCGAGCTTGACGAAATCGGTGCCGACCGTCTTGATGATCCGCCACCCCCCCATCGCCGTGCCTGCGGCCATCGCTGCGGCGCACGACAGGATCACCCAGACGGGTATGTGGAACGTCGCAATGGCGCCATAAGAAACCAGCGCCAGCGTGATGACGCCCATCGACTTCTGGGCGTCGTTGGAGCCGTGCGAGAACGCCATGAAGGCGGCGGACACGATCTGCAGCTTCCGGAACCCGCGGTTCAAGGGCGAAGGGTGGTAATCACGGAAGATCCAGAAAATGGCGACCATGATGAGAAAGGCCACAAGCGTGCCGGCAAGCGGCGAGAGGACTATGGCGGCCAGAATCTTCGACAGCCCGTCCCATTTCAGCACGCCGAAGCCCCGGTCAGCCACTACCGCCCCGACAAGCCCGCCGATGATGGCGTGGGAGGAGGATGAGGGGATGCCGTAGTGCCATGTCAGCAGGTCCCAGAAGATCGCTCCGACGAGCGCGGAGAGGACCACGACCTGGGTCACCTGCGACGGATCGACGATCCCTTTGCCGATCGTCGTGGCCACGTGCGTCGAGACCAGCGCCCCGACGAAGTTCAGGCCCGCGGCCATCAGGATGGCGTTGCGGATCGAAAGGGCGCGGGTAGAGATGCAGGTGGCGATGGCGTTCGCGGTGTCGTGGAACCCGTTGATGAAGTCGAACGCCAGCGCGGCGAAGACCACCAGCGCCAGGAGTGCGAAGGAGCCCTCAGGCATTCTTTAGCGCCACTCCTTCGAGAACGTTGGCTGCGTCCTCGCAGCGGTCGGTCGCCGTCTCCAGCGTTTCGTATATCTCCTTCCATTTGATGATGGTTATAGGGTCCTTCTCGTGTTCGAAGAGGTAGGCGATCGCGTCCCGGCAGACCCGGTCCGCCTCGTTCTCAAGCGAGTTCACCTCGACGCAGTGGTCGTATACTTCGTTCATCTTGCTTCTCATGAGGGAGATCCCCCTGTTCAGCTCCCGGACCGATTTCAGGATCAGGAACCCCAGCTCCTTGGCCTGCGAGGTCGATTCGGTGATCTTGAAAAGGACAATGCGCGTGGCCGCCGCGTGGATCAGGTCGATGATGTCGTCGAGCGCGGATGCAAGCGCGAGGATATCCTCCCGATCGATGGGGGTGATGAAGGTCGTGTTAAGCTTCCTGACGATGTCGTGGGTGATCGTGTCACCCTTGTGCTCGACCTCCTCTATCTGCCGGGCCTTTTCCTTGATGTCAATGAAGTTGTCCAGCAGGTCCTTGAGGATCTCGGCGCCCACCTGGATGTTCTGCGACGCCTTCTCGAACATGTCGAAGAATGCATGGTCGGTAGGAAGAATGCGGAACATGGAGCGGCTCCTTCTGGTCGAGGGGGAATTTCGGAAACACGTCTAACGCGTTTATCGGCAAACCGTCCCGGCGGCGGCCCAGGGGCCACCGTTCGCCATTTCCGCCAGCTTTCTTTCGGCCGCGGTCACCAGGTCTTCGATGATCTCGCGCACGGGCTGGACCTTCTTGACGAAGGCGACGCTCTGCCCCGCCATAAGCGACCCGTGCTCGACGTCTCCGTCCACCACGGCGCGCCGCAGG
>JAENIX010000034.1 GCA_016844415.1 Actinomycetota bacterium
ATCCAACGCTCGAGCATCTCCTTGGCGGTCCTGACCGCTTCCGGGAGCGGCTCTCCCAGGGCCATCCTGGCGGTCAGCGCGGCAGCGAGGGCGCAGCCGGTTCCGTGCGCGTCCACGTGCGTCGTCTTTCCTCCCGGAGCGAGAAGCGTGACGAGGCGATCCTCGAAAACGATGTCCACACCGCGCTTTCCCTTCCAGGGGAAGTGCCCGCCCTTGAGCACGACGGCGGCTCCGGTGGCCAGGGATAGGTCTCTCGCGGCAAGGATGGCCTCGCCGAAGGAAGCGATTTTCCGGCCCAGTATTTTTTCGGCTTCCGGAAGATTGGGGGTGATGACGCTCGCCCGGAGAAGCAGCTTCCGGTACGCCGGGAGGGCGCCCCGGTCGAGAAGCGGTTTTCCGGAGGAGGCGCGCAGGACGGGGTCGAGGACTACGGGCAGCCGCGGGTTCCTCTCAAGGAAAGAGAGGATCGCGTCCGCCGCCGGCCGCGTCCCCACCATCCCGATTTTCACCGCGGCGATGCGGAAGCTTTTGACGGCGCATGCAAGCGACAGGTCGATGGCGTTCCGGGGGAGGGGGATGACGCGTGAAACTGAGGCGGTCGATTGCACGGCGAGCGCCGAGGGGACGGCGGCGGCGTACCCGCCGGCGGCGTGGACCGCCCTGGCGTCCATTAAAACGCCGGCGCCCCCCGTGGGATCGTATCCCCCGAAGGCCAGGATCACCGGAGGGATTTTTCTTCTTCCCATATCCTCAGGAACTCCACGGTGCGTTCACGGATCCCCGGACCGGCGAACAGGTCCGATATGACGGCGAAGGCGGAAGCGCCCGCCCGGATCGCTTCCCGCACGTTTCCCCTGGTGATGCCGGAAATCGCGACGGTGGGGATGGAGACCGCCGCCGCGACATCCGCGACGAGCCCGGGCCCGCGCGCCATGAGGGCGTCAGCCTTGCTCGTAGTGCGGAAGACGGCGCCCACGCCGACATAGTCGGCCCCTTGCGCCTCGGCTTGCGTAGCCTCGCGGACATCGTGGGTGGATGCTCCCAGGAGAAAACCTTCCGGTGCGATCCGCCGGGCGGCAGGCAGAGGAAGGTCGTCCTGTCCGAGGTGGCAGCCGTCCGCTCCCGATAGCAGGGCGACATCGAGGCGGTCGTTGACGATAAGGAGGGCGCCCGCCCCGCGGCAGGCATGTGCCAGCCGCCTTGCCCGCGAGAGCAGAAGCCGCGGGCTGGCCGGCTTGTCCCGGTACTGGACCAGGCGGCATCCGCCGTCCAGCGCTTCGGCGAGCGCGCGGTCGAGACCGCCTTCAGGATCGCCGTTGTCGGCGGCCGCCACGGAAGGGTCGAGGATGGCGTACAGGCCAAAGATGCGCCCGGCCGACCCGCCCGCCTTGCCCGCATTTCTCACCATGCTTCTGCTGCTGCGGCGGATACGGGCATGTCTACTGCGTTGCGCTCGGTCGGGCTCCTCGCCGTAGTGTCAACTACGGCTCCGGGGCCCTCGGTCGCGCGCCTTGTATCCATGCCCGTCTCCACCGCCTCGCGACGAACCATGGTGAGAAATGCGGGCATGCCAAGGCTCAACGGGGCTTCCTTTTCTTCTTCTTCTTGCTCTTCGGGAGAAGCGACAGCGCTCCCAGTTTCTTGCGAAGGGTGTTCCGGTTGATGCCGAGGATTCCCGCGGCCTTGATCTGGTTTCCCCCGGCTGCCTCCATCACGACCTTGATCAGGGGCTTCTCAACCTGGCGCAGGAACAGACTGTGAAGGTTCTCCTCGTCCCCGATTGCGTTCCCCAGGCGGCGAACGAACTCACGGACCCGCTCCTCTATCACCTGCTCGAGAGGGGCGGTGGCGAGGTCGGGCGCCCCTTCCGCCTTCGCCAGCTCGCGGGCCACCTCATCCCTGCGAAGGAGCTTCCCTGCGGAAAGGACGGCCAGCCGCTGGACGAAGTTCTCGAGCTCGCGCACGTTCCCCTTCCAGGCGTGGGAAGAGAGCTCCTCGAGCGCTTCCCGCGAGAAGGACTTCGGCGGCCTGGAGAGAATCGCGCAATATTTATTGAGGAAGAAATCCGCCAGAAGCGGTATGTCCTCGCGGCGCTCGGAAAGAGCGGGGACGCGGACGGGGAAGACGTTCAGCCGGTCGAAGAGGTCCTCCCGGAATTTACCTTCGGCGGTCAGCCGCCGCAGGTCCCGATTTGTCGCCGCTATCACCCTCCCGCGGAACTTCTGCGGACGGTTCGACCCGAGCCGCGTGTACTCCTTTTCCTGCAGGACGCGCAGCAGCTTGGCCTGCAGATCGGGAGGGGTATCCCCGATCTCGTCCAGGAACAGCGTCCCGCCCATGGCGGCCTCGAGCTTGCCTTCACGGGCGGCCTCCGCGCCGGTGAACGCCCCCTTCTCGAAACCGAACAGCTCGGCCTCCTGAAGATCCCTGGGAATGGCGGAGGTGTTGACGGCGACGAACGGACCTTCAGGCGAGCCCAGGTCGTGGATGCAGCGGGCGACGAGCTCCTTCCCCACACCGCGCTCTCCCGAAAGAAGCACCGTGGCGTCGGAGTCAGCCACCTTCCCGATGTTCTGGAACACCTCGAGGATGGCGCGGCTCTTCCCTACGATCCGGGAGGAACGCCACTCCTCGGAGTCTTCGGCGCGGTACGGCCGTTCCCGGGAGGCGGACTCCTTCACCAGGTCCTTCAGAAGCTTCTCGATGTGCACGATGTCGAACGGCTTGGTGATGAATTCGGCCGCGCCCGCCCGCGTGGAGCGCGCCGCCGCGTCGGGGCGTCTCACCGCGGTCATGATGAAGAACCGGGTCGGCGAAGTCCTGGCCTGGACGCGCTCGAGGACCTCGATCCCTTCCATCCCGGGCATCCTGATGTCGACGAAGGCAGCTGCATAGGCGTGCTTCGAAAGCATGGACAAGGCCTTGTCGCCGTCCTCCGCGAGATCCGCCGCGAACCCCATGCCCGTAACCGTTTTCTGGAGGACCCAGCGGATGCTTTCGTCGTCGTCTGCGATCAGGACTTTTTTCAACGCGCCGCTTTCTTCCCGGGTTCGACAGGAAGGGATATTCTAACCGTCGTTCCGGCTCCCCGCACCGATTTTATTTCCAGCTTGCCGCCGTTGCGGGTGATGGCCTGGCGCGCCATCACCAGCCCCAGGCCCGTCCCCGTGGGCTTGGTGGTGTAGAAGGGGAGAAACGCCTTCCGTGCATCTTCCTCCGACATCCCCGCCCCGTCGTCCGTTATCGCTATTTCCAGGAAGGACAGCTTCCTTCCCCTTCCGCGGCTCACCCGGAAGTTGACGTTCATCCGCGCGTCGATGCGGATCGTCCCTTTCCGCTCTATCGCTTCGACCGAGTTCTTCAGGATATTGACGATCGCCCGGAAGATGGTGTCGGAGTGGCCGGAAACGTCGGGGAGGCTCGGGTCGACGCTCCGCTCGAAGGATATCTCCTTCCCCTTGGCGCGGACCTCCGACTTCAATAGCTCCTCGGCTTCGAGCAACAGGGGGTGAAGCGGGAACGGCCTGGCGCTCCGCGGGGACTTGCCCATCTCGAGCATCTTCTCGACGAGGCCGTTTATCCGCTCCGCTTCCCGCTGGATGAGGCGGACCCCCTCCCTGCGCTCCTCATCCGAGGTTTCCCGCCGCAGTATCCACTGGGCCGCACCCAGGATCCCGCCGAGGGGGTTCCTGATCTCGTGGGCGATGCCGTAGGCCAGCATCTGCATCTCCTCGGCGCTGAGAGCCGCCAGCTCATCCTGCTCCGCCATCGTGAGGAAATCAGCCGGCTTGATCGACACCACCGCGCCCTGCGGCTCACCCTCGGGACCGGAAAGGGGAGAGGCCCCGATGATGGCCGAAAGGGGAGGCAGCTCCGCTCCCCGGCGGGTGAGCCGCAGTTCGACGTCGAACCCTGTCACCGCGGCGTTCTCCGCTATCGCTTTCCGCGCGATGCGGACGGCCGACGGGCTCCCGCGGAACAGCGTCCGGTAGTGCTTTCCCTTGAGGATCTGCGCCGACCCCTGGAATATCTCTTCCGCCGCGGGATTCATGTAGGCGAGCTTTCCGTCGCCGTCGAACACGAGGATCCCCGTGTTTACCGATTCAAGAGCGTTCCGGTAGAGGTCGCTCAAAAGAAGCGCTCGACCGCGGCGCGCAGGTCGCCGATGGTGGAAACCCTCACCAGCTCTGCGCGGAAGGCGGCTGCCCCGGTGATTCCTCTGCTGTACCACGCCAGGTGCTTGCGCATTTCGCGGATCCCCGCGTCCCCCTTCCGCCGGTGCATCTCTTCGCCGTGGCGAAGGATCAGCGCGCGCCGCCCGGAACCGGAGGGAACGCCGGGAGAAGGAAGGTCCGCCGTTCCCGCGGGAACGAGCAGCCGGCTGCGCATCGCCCGGAAGACCCACGGGTTGCCGAGGGACGCGCGGCCCACCATTACCGCGTCGCAGCCGGTCTCGGAGATCATCCGGGCGGCGTCCTCCGGAAGGCGGACGTCGCCGTTGCCGATGATCACGCGGCGGGGGAACTCCCGCTTGAGAACCGCGATGTGGCTCCAGTCGGCGTCGCCTGAGAACATCTGCCCCCGCGTTCGCGGATGGAGGGTGATCGCTGCCGCGCCGGCTTCGAAGACCGCGCCGGCGACTTCGAGATAGGTCGCGGGCTCCGTCCCGAACCCGGAGCGGATCTTTGCCGTGACTGGTATGCCGGCATGGCGCACAGCGGCGGCGACGATTTTTCCTGCCAGCCCGGGGTTGGAAAGGAGCGCCGCGCCGGCGCCACCCCCGGTGACCTTGCGCACCGGGCAGCCCATGTTGATGTCGACGAAGTCGAAGCCCATGGCTGAGACCGCGGCGGCCGCCTCACCGATCTCGTCCGGGGAAGCGCCGAAAAGCTGCGCCCCGACGGGCCGTTCCTCCTCGCGGAACTCGAGGAACCGCCGGGTCCGCTCCGGCTGCATGAGAAGGCCTTTCGCGGATGCCATTTCGGTAAGGACGATATCGGCGCCGTTTTCCCGGCACAGCAGGCGATACGTTGTATCGGTGACCCCGGCCAGCGGCGCCAGGATCAGTTTTCCCCGGAAGTCCATCCGCTTAATATAACGTACAAATCCGGCCGGGAACATCCCGATAGGTTATTGAGCTGGATCTCAAGGCGCTACGCCGCGGGAACGAATCGGAAGGGCAGCGACGCGGACGCAGGGCGCAGCGGGGGCTTCCACGGAGCGGCGTATGGAGCGAAGGGATAGATTGCGTCGAAGCGGAATCCGCAGTGAGCGGGCGAAGGTCGCGAACGTAGCTCCGGGGAAGTCCCCCGCGAGCCCGTAGTCCTGACAACATGCGATATGTTGACGGCGTGTTGATAATGGGGTAAGATCCGGATTACCTTTTAAGCTAATCCCGAGAGGTTAGCAAAGGATGGGAATGGGAACACGATGACGAACACGCCGCCTCCCCGAATCGCGGGGAGGTTTTTTTTTGCCCATAACCACCAGGTCGCGGATTGAAAACGGAGGATCCTCGCGATGAAAAAGGCCAGCAGAAAACTGATCCTGGACGCCAAAGGGATGGAGCGGGTGCTCTCCCGGCTTACTCACGAGATCCTTGAGAAGAACAAGGGGGCTGAAGATATGGCCCTCATCGGGATCATGTCGGGGGGCGTTCCGCTGTCGAAGTTCATCCGCGATAAGATCCGGGCCATCGAGGGGATCGACGTTCCCGCCGGATACGTGGACATCACCCTCTATCGCGACGACCTCTCTCGCGTCGGCTACCAGCCGCGGCTGAAGCGGACCGAGATACCGTTTTCCCTGGACAAGAAGAAAGTGGTCCTCGTCGACGACGTGCTTTTCACGGGACGGACGATACGAGCGGCGATGGACGCTCTGATCGACTTCGGGAGGCCGAAGAGCATACAGCTCGCGGTGCTGATAGACCGAGGCCACAGGGAGCTGCCCATCCGCGCGGACTACGTTGGGCGGAACGTACCGACATCCCGAAACGAAACAGTCGATGTCATGGTCCAGGGGGAGCGTGAGGAATGGAAGGTCCTCCTCAACCAGAACGCTTCCGGCAAGGGGGAATGAAACCGATGGAATGGAAACGCAGACACGTGCTCGGGCTGTCCGACTTCCGCGTCGATGAGATGGAATTCGTCATCGACACCGCTCGCTCCATGGAGGAGATCCTGACACGCGATATCAAGAAGGTCCCGGCGCTTCGCGGGAAGACAGTGGTCAACCTGTTCTTCGAGGCGAGCACGCGGACCCGCACGTCCTTCGAGATCGCCGGGAAGCGGCTTTCCGCGGATGTCGTGAACTTCAGCTCGGCGACATCCAGCGTGACAAAAGGCGAGACGCTGCTGGACACGGCGAAAAACATAGAAGCGATGAAGCCAGGGATAGTCATCATCAGGCATTCCGTATCGGGATCTCCGCACTTCCTGTCAAGATTCGTATCCTGTTCGATCATAAATGCGGGGGACGGAGCGAACGAGCACCCTTCACAGGGGTTGCTGGACCTGTACACGATAATTAAGGCAAAAGGTAAGATTAAAGGCCTTAAAATAGCAATAATAGGAGATATATTGCATAGCAGAGTCGTGAGGTCCGACGTGCATTCGCTGGGGCGCATGGGAGCCAATCTATGGCTATGCGGCCCTGCCACCCTTGCGCCGAAGGAGATGGAGAGGACAGGTGCGAAAGTCACATACGACATCAAGGAGGCCGTCAAGGACGCCGACGTGGTGATGATGCTTCGGATCCAGCTCGAGCGGCAGAAGACCGCCTATTTCCCGTCCCTGCGGGAATATTCCAGGATGTACGGATTGAACCGGGCCGTCTTCTCGCTCGCGAAGGAGGACGCGGTGATTCTGCACCCCGGACCCATCAACCGCGGCGTCGAGCTGTCGGATGACCTGGCCGATTGCGCGCAGTCCAGGATCCTGGACCAGGTGGAGTCGGGAGTCGCCATCCGGATGGCGCTTCTATATCTTCTGGCGGGAGGACACGATGCTTCTCATTAAAGGAGGTC
Organism: Actinomycetota bacterium; assembly: GCA_016844415.1. GTDB lineage: Bacteria > Desulfobacterota > Deferrimicrobia > Deferrimicrobiales > Deferrimicrobiaceae > JAENIX01. The sequence goes on from JAENIX010000034.1 coordinate 7,028, forward strand.
GAGTGATCGATCCGGCCGGCCGGAAGGACGAAACTGGATGCATCGTTCTCGAGGACGGAAAGGTGAAGGATTATATCCCCGGAGACCAGGCGCCCAAGGGATTCCAGGGGCGATCGATAGACGCTTCGGGGAAATGGGTCATCCCGGGGCTGATCGACATGCATGTCCACCTGAGGGAGCCGGGATTCGAATGGAAGGAAGACATCAGGACGGGTACGAAGGCCGCGGCGGCGGGAGGGTTTACGTCGGTCGCCTGCATGGCCAACACAAGGCCTGTGAACGACCACACCGAGGTCACCCGTTACATAAAGGAAAAAGGGGAGCGGGAAGGGTACGCGAACGTCTTTCCGGTCGCAGCCGTGACACGGGGGATGGAAGGCAAGGAGATGACGGATTTCGCGGAACTCGC
>JAENIX010000035.1 GCA_016844415.1 Actinomycetota bacterium
AAGGTGGACCTGGCGAACTCAGTCAATCACGCGCTCACCGCTTTCGGCCATTCGCCGCTGCCGCACCCGCTGATCTACTCCTACGTGGGAGACGGGGCGTCGATGCTTATCAGGAGGGCGATCGGCGACGACGGAAACGGGATCCTCCCGGCCGTCCTCGAAATGTTCCTCTCCCATTACCGGGGGCACCTGCTGGACACCACCATCCCCTACCCCGGTGTGGCCGAGAGCCTGCGGGAATGGTCGGGAAAACTCGAAATGGCGGTGCTCACCAACAAGCCGATCGACATGACCCGGTCGATCCTTTCGGGCCTTGGGCTCGACCGGCATTTCGTAGACGTCCTCGGGGGAGACAGCCTGGACAGCAAGAAACCGGACCCTGAAGGACTTCTTCATATCATGAAAACGCGCAAGGCGGGCCCGGGAGAAACCATCATGGTCGGCGACTCGAGGAACGACGTCCTCGCGGGGCGGCGGGCCGGGGTCAGGAGCTGCGGGGTGACGTACGGGCTCGGGGCAGGCGGCTTCGGGGAGCACCCACCCGATTTCACGATCGACCGGTTCCCCGAGCTTTTCGAGCGCATCCACCCGAAATACTGAAGCCAGGAAGAGGAGTCCCGTCTTGAAGAAGCCCGGCCCTGTTCCTGTCCCGGCGGTGCTGCTGTTCCTCGGCATCGCCGTGGTCGTACGGCTGGCATCCCGGCACGCGCCGATCTTCGCCTTCCTGTCGCCCGACCTTCTTGCCGCCGTACTGTTCCTCTACGCTCCCTTCTTTCACTATCGACGGGGAATGACGCCTTCCTGGCTCAACATCAGCAACGCCGGAAGAAGCGCACGGTTGGCCCTCGCTCTGGCTGCCGGAGGAGCCCTGGCCTATTTCCTCTTCACGCGCCTTCCGCTTCCGCCCACGCTGGTTCCTTACGCGGGTCCCCCTCCCCCTCTGCCCGAACTTCTGTTCCATGAGTTGCTCCTGGTGGCGCTCCCGGAGGAGGTGTTCTTCAGGGGATACCTTTACGACGCATTCGAGGAAAAGGGGTGGGAGCCGGTCGTGCCTTCCTCCGTCCTGTTCGCGGCGGGCCATCTCCTCATCTTCGCCTCGTGGTACCGCGCGCTCACCTTCTTCCCCGGCCTCCTGCTGGGGTGGAGCCGGAAGTCCGGAGGCAACATCTACGTTCCTGTTTTCCTCCACCTGCTGTTCAACCTCCTTCCATATGCCGCCGGGGGCATGCATTAACCGGGAAACCAGTGCCGGGTACGGTTGCAGAACGAACAGACGGACAGCATGACGGGGACTTCCACCCGCTTTTGATGGCTCGATGACCTTCTCTTAGACCGCGGTCCTGAAATACCGCCGCTGGAACCGGAACGCCACGTTGACCAGGCCGATCATCACCGGAACTTCCACCAGGGGACCGATGACCGCGGCGAAGGCCGCCCCGGAATTGATCCCGAACACCGACACGGCCACGGCGATGGCCAGTTCGAAGTTATTGCTGGCTGCGGTAAAAGCAAGCGTGGTGGTCTTGGAGTAATCGGCCCCAATCTTCTTCCCCATGTAGAAGGAGACGACGAACATCAGGACGAAGTAGATTCCCAGCGGGATGGCGATCCTGACCACGTCGAGGGGGATTTTCACGATCAGGTTCCCCTTCAGACTGAACATGACCAGGATGGTGAAAAGGAGCGCGATCAGGGTGATCGGACTGATTCTCGGGACGAAATGGCGGTGATACCACTCCTTCCCCTTCAACTTCACCCCGATGAGGCGGGTCAGCGCCCCGGCAATGAACGGAATGCCCAGGTAGATGAAGACGCTCCTGGCGAGCTCTCCCATGCTCACCTCGACGAGACTCCCCTTGAGGCCGAAGAACGGCGGCAGAACCGTGATGAAGAACCAGGCGTAGACGCTGTAAAAGAGCACCTGGAAGACGCTGTTGAAGGCGACGAGCCCCGCCGCGTATTCGGTGTCCCCCCTGGCAAGCTCGTTCCAGACGATGACCATGGCGATGCAGCGGGCCAGGCCGATCATGATCAGGCCGACCATGTATTGGGGATGGTCGGGAAGGAAGACGATGGCGAGGACGAACATGAGCACCGGGCCGATCACCCAGTTCTGAACCAGGGAAAGGCCGATCACTTTCTTGTCCCTGAACACGTCCCCCATCTCTTCATATTTCACCTTGGCGAAGGGGGGGTACATCATCAGGATGAGCCCGACGGCGATCGGGATATTGGTGGTTCCGACCTGGAAGGAATTGATGAAATTCTCGGCCCCCGGGAGGAAGTAGCCGGTGCCGACGCCGACGGCCATGGCGGCGAAGATCCAGACGGTAAGGTAGCGGTCGAGGAACGACAGTTTTTTCGTGATACTTCCGGGCATTATTCCATGCCTCCTCCATTGATCTCTTCCATCTCGTTTACCCGCAGCAGCCTCCGCTTTTCTCGTAGATTTCCAGCTTTCTCACCTCGTTCCTCCTTGTTCCACGTCTATCGAAACGGGTAGGATAGGGACGATGGATATTATTCCCCCCGACGCGGTATGATGTCAATTCGTCAATTGGCGATATGGAGGATATGACATGAGTCTGCGCGCGTACGAGGACGCAATGAAGGCCGTCGCCGACCCGACCCGGGTCCGTATCCTCAAGATCCTGGAAGGGGGAGAGTTGTGCGTCTGCCAGGTCATCGCGGTCATCGCCCTGGGCCAATCCACGATCTCGAAGCACCTCTTTCTCCTTCGCGCCGCCGGACTGATCAAGGACCGACGGGACAGGAAGTGGATCCACTACTCCCTCGACGGAAAAAGCGGAAACCCTTACGCCGGCACGGTGCTCCGGAACATACGGAAATGGCTGAACGACGACCCGGTCATTATCGAAGACCGTAAAAGGGCGGGCCTGGCGAGGGATATCGGGCCGGTGGCGATCTGCGAGCGGGGCATGGGTCTTCCCGGCCGCAAGATCCTCCGGCGGCGTATCCATGGCTCGAGCAGGCAGCCGGGGGTTGCCCGTGGAAGAAAGAGAACGTAAACCCTCGCAACCCTTCTTTCCCGTACAATATTTACTGCTATTTCCGCAGAAGCAGATACGGAGGTCCGGGATACCGTGGCGATCACCTACGAAGAAGCGCTTGCATCCGTACTGCCGATAGTGCGCACCCAGGAAGTCCATCGCGTCACCCTTGCGGACGCGGCGGGAGAGATCCTCGCCATGGATGTGACCGCCGACAGGAACATCCCCCCCTTCCCCCGCGCGGCGATGGACGGATACGCGGTCGTCTGGACGGGGAGAGAGACCGAAAGCGCTTACAGGGTCATCGGGACCGTCAACCCGGGAAGCACGTGGCACGGCGATGCGGCGGACTCGGACTGCATCGGGATAATGACCGGGGCAATGGTTCCGCCACCCTTCGACGCCGTCATACAGGTCGAGCTTTCCGAAGCCGATCCGGGAGGCGGCGTCAGGTTCACCGGTCCCGTCAAGCGCAGGGCAAACATCGCCGAGGAGGGGGAAGACGTCCGGAAAGGCTCTCTCCTCATCGGCGGGGGGACGCTCCTTTCGCCACATCACGTCGCGACCCTTTCGTCGGTCGGGCAGTGGGAGGTTCCCGTTTACAAGCGCCCCTCCGTGGCGGTTCTCGCCACCGGCAGCGAGCTCCTCGAACCCTGGGAAAGCGCCCAAGGCCCCATGATCCGCAACAGCAATTCCCATTTTCTCCTCGCCGCGCTGAAGGGACTGGGGTTTACGGAAGTCCGGTACCTGGGGATCGTACCGGACGACAGGGAACAGATCGTGTCGAAGATCCGCGAGGGGCTCGACTGCGACTTTCTTCTTCTTTCGGGAGGAGTTTCCGTCGGAGATGTGGACATCGTTCCGGACTGCCTGAGCGCGTGCGGCGTCCGGAAGATCCTTCACAAAGTCGCCGTCAAGCCGGGCAAGCCCATCTTCGCCGGAGAATCTCCTGGAGGAGGGATTGTGATCGGTCTGCCCGGAAACCCGGTCGCGGTGATGGTCCATTTCCACATGTTCATCCGGCCGCTGCTCCTGAAAGCGTCCGGAACGGCGGAATACCTTCCGAAGCCGATCCACCTGCCCCTGGCCAGTTCCGCGACGAACAAGAGCGGAGGGAAGAAGTTCACCATTGCACGGCTCGAAACGCACGGGGGGGTAACGCGGGTCGCCGAGATCCCTTCCCACGGATCCGGCGATTTCGTATCTGCCGGCCGCGCCGACGGGGTGTTCGAGATCCCGCTCGGCACGGTGGAGCTGCCCGCCGGCCATCTGGTGCGTTTCTATCCCATCTGGGGGAATTTCCTCTCGAAGGAAGGGTAAGGCGGGCGACGGCGGCGGGACGGCTTACGGTTCTACGATGATTTTTCCCAGGCGGCCTTGCGCCAGACGTCTTTCCGGGTAAGCTTCCCGACAATTTCATTCATGGCTATCCCGATTATGAATGCCACGGCCAGGTTGCCCGTGGCCAGGGTCATCAGCCCGATGCTTGCGGCGACCACCAGCTCGCGGGAGTCCTCCAGAACATCCGCGATCAGCCGCGCATGTTCGAACCCGACGTAGATCAGCATAACTCCGAGGATGGACAAGGGCATCAGCCCGAATAGTTCCGGGATCGATCTCCCGAAAAGCAGGGCAAGTGCGACGAACAGCCCGCCGATGAAGAGGTTGGCCCCCCCGCCCCTCGCTCCGAAACGGTAATGCGCCGTCAATCCTCCCGATCCATGGCACACCGGCATCCCGCCGATAAGTCCCGCGAACAGATTGGCGGCTCCCAAGGAAGCTGCCAGGCTGCGGATCGTCACGCGCCGCGCGCCTTCCCCGAAGTACTGGCGCGATGTCTCCGCCGTGGCGGCCAAGGAATTGGCGAAAGTCAGGGGGATCTGCGGAAGAAGGAGAACGACGAGGACCGTGTATAGATCCGCATTGAAAGGAATGCTCCATTCCGGGCGGATCCAGCCCATGGCCAGGGAAGACAGCCCCCCGGACGGCCTCTCCAGCAACCCCAGGAGCAGCCCGAAGAACGTGATCACGATGGCGGCGGGGTACCTGCGGCTTTTCCGGGAAAGGAGGATGATGCCAGCGCAGACCACCGCGATGGCTACCCCGTAAAGGACCGTCGACTCCGCCATGCCGGTGACGGCATTGCCGTTCTGTCCGAAAACCATCTTCCATCCGCTCTTGACCAGGAGGATCCCCAACCCTAGCTGGATCCCCCGCACGATGGGGCGGGTGAATACCCTGCCGAAGAACCTCTTCAGGTCTAACAGCGACAGGAGAACGAAGATGACGCCCATCGTGAAAGCCGCCGCGGAGATCTCATCCGGGCCGACGGCCATGGCGATGGCGATGGCCGACGTCGCCTTGAGCGGCTGGACCGGCATCGGCAGGCCGTAATAGAGGCCCGCCGCGATATACACGACGCCCGCCGACAGAAACAGCGAGGTAGCATTCACTCCGTTGACGACGATCAGTCCGATGGCCAGCGGAAGGAATGTAGCAAGGTCTCCAAGAGAGCCGGAAATCTCCATCAGATTGATTTTGAATCTGCCCTTGGGGATCTGCACCTTCAACCCCCGACCGCAGACATGGCGAAAGGCTTCCCGCCGAACCCCTCGGGAGAGAGCAGGTGGCGGTCGGGCTTCCCCTGTACAACGTCCTGCAGCGCCTTCCTCAGCCCCTCCGCGTTACCTCGCCGCAGGAACGGTTTCAAGTCGATGTCCTGCAATGAGAACAGACACCCCTTCGCGACGCCGCCCGATGTAACCCGGATCCGGTTGCAGTCGCCGCAGAAGTGGCACGAAACCGGGGTGATGATCCCGACAGCTCCGGCGGACCCATCGATCCGGAAGTAGCGTGCCGGTCCCCCCAGTTCCTCTTTTCCCATGGGAAGCAGGCGATATCGCCTCGATAGCCGGTCCAGGATCTCTTCGCCCGGGACGGTGATCCCGTGGGTGCGGTCCGCGGCCGCGGCCGGCATGTATTCGATGAAACGGACCCGGAGCGGACGGTCGAGGGTCAAGGCGGCGAATTCCTCGATCTCGTCATCGTTGATCCCCTGCATCACCACCGCGTTGATCTTGATATAGGGAAAGCCGCACTCCTGCGCTCTTGTGATGCCTTCTACGACGCGCCGCAGGTCGCCCCCCCCGGTGATCCGGGCGAACCGGTCCGGCCGCAACGTATCGAGGCTTACGTTGAGGCTTTCGACGCCGGCCCTCCGCAACGCCTCCGCCGATTCCTTCAGATGGAGGCCGTTCGTGGTGAGGACAAGCTTTTTCAGGCCGGGGATAGCCGCAAGCCGGGAGAGCAGCCCCACGACCCCTTTCCGCACAAGCGGCTCTCCGCCCGTGACCCGGATCTTCTCTATCCCGAGGCCGACCGCGGTGCGGGCCAGGAGAAGCAGGTCATCGTCGGAAAGAATCTCGCCTGCCGTCGGCGCCTCATCCCCGCCTGCCGGCCTGCAGTAGCTGCAGCGCAGGTTGCAACGGCCCGTGACCGAGAGCCGCAGGTAGTTGACCTTTCTCCCAAAGGGGTCGAGAAGGCTCATCCCCGCCATCAAGCCTCCGCGCCTATCTTCCCGGGGAGAGTCCGCGGGACGGGCGTTTTCATGATAAAAGTCGACAGACTCTTCGCAAGCAACCTGTAGAATTCGTGTTCGGAACCCGTTCTGATCATTTCAACGAAAGGCTCCATCCAGGGGTGCAGGTATTTTTCATGGAATTCATGCTGCATTTCAAGATATTTGAAAGCGTCGTTTCTGTCCCCCTGCCTGAGGGCATGAACCTCCTTGGCAACGAGGAAATACATGAATTCGAGCTCCGCGGCGATATGGTCGGGAGCATCCTTGAAATCGCCGCTCAAGGCCAGACCGGCCCTTTGGTACATCTTCAGCACCTCCATCGTCGTGTCGCCCATCAATCTGTTCTGCGATTCCAGATAGAGGGAGCCGTACGGCGGCGCCCGCAATGCAAAGGGGCCCACAAACAGTTTTGCATGGGCAACGGCAAGTTCTTCCTCCGACGCCTGCGAGAGCGCTCTGGCCATGCCCTCACAACAAGCCGCGGCTTCGGGGCAAACTTCCTCAAGAAGCCCATGTAGGTTTTCCAGGACTCCTTCCTCGATGAGCACCTTCATTTCGGGAGGATAAAAGCACGCCGCGAGAAGCCTGAAGCAATCCCCCCTTTGTCGCTCAACGTCTATGAAATCCTTGGCGGCCATGATGCGTCCTGTTTGCCCCCTCATAACGCTTGAATGGGTTCGAGACCCATCCATGCGTTCCGCATGTCTAACCCTTAACCCACATTTCTCACCAGGCTTCTGCTGCGTCGGCGGATACGGGCATGTCTACTGCGTTGCGCTCGGTCGGGCTCCTCGACGTAGTGTCAACTACGTCTCCGGG
>JAENIX010000236.1 GCA_016844415.1 Actinomycetota bacterium
GATCGACGTCCAGGGGGGACGCAAGGTCAAGGAGGCGCTTCCCGGCGCTGTGCTGATAGGCATATTCCCCCCGGACTGGGAGACGCTCTCCCGGCGGCTGCAGGATAGGGGACGGGACAGCCGGGAGGAGATGGCGGCGCGCCTCGAGGCCGCGGGCAAGGAGATGACGGAACTGCTGAATTATGACTTTCTTGTGGTCAACGACAGCCTGGAAAAGGCGGTCATGCAGGTGGAGTGGATAGTCCGGGCGCAGCGGCTTCGCAGGGAGCGCGTCCGTCGCACGAGGGAACGGATTCCAAGGCGGTAGGAGAGGAAAAAGATGGCGCGAGTAACTGTGGAAGATTGTCTGCGTAAGGTCGGCAGCCACTTTGAGCTGACGGTCGTCGCGGCGAAGCGGGCCAAGCAGCTCCTGGGCGGGGTAGGGGCTTCGATCGACACGTCCCAGCGAAGGGACAAGCCGACGGTTGTGGCGCTCAGGGAGATCGCGCAGGGGACGGTCCGGGTCAAAAACTGATCGCGGAGCGCTCCATGCTCCGACTTAACGACATCGTCGACCGCGTCCAGGCTTCAAGGCCCGGATGCGACATCGAGCTAATCCACAAGGCATACGTCTTTACGGCGAAGGTGCATCATGGCCAGCTTCGCCAGTCGGGCGAGCCGTACCTCATCCACCCGCTGAACGTCGCCTTCATCCTCGCAAACTGGAACCTGGACGAGGAGACGATCGTCACCGGCCTGCTCCACGACACCGTGGAGGACACGGTCGCGACAGTCGACGAGATACGCGACCTGTTCGGGGACACCGTGGCCCAGATGGTGGACGGCGTCTCGAAGATAAGCCGGGTGGTCATCTCGGACGTAGCCGACCAGAAGGCAGAGTCTCTCCGCAAAATGATCCTGGCCATGGGGAAGGACCTGCGGGTCGTCCTCGTCAAGCTGGCGGACCGCCTCCATAACATGAGGACCATCGGACACCTCTCGCGAGACAAGCAGGTCGCCGTGGCGCGGGAGACCCGGGATATCTACAACCCGATCGCAAGCCGGCTCGGAATGTCGCGGGTCAAGATAGAGTTCGAGGACCGCTGCTTCGAGGTGCTCCATCCGGAGGACTACCGGGAGCTTGTCCGACTGGCCGACGAGCGGAAGCGCGACCGCGAAAGCCATGTCCGAAGCGTCGTCGAGATGCTGGAAAAGAAGCTTGCCGAAGCGAAAGTCGAGGCGGTGGTGAAAGGCCGGTCGAAGCACATCGCCGGCATGTTCCAGAAGATGGCCCGGCAGGGGATCGATTTCGATCATATCTACGATTTCATAGGTTTCCGCATAATCGCGAAGTCGGTGGGGGAGTGCTACGAGGCGCTGGGGATCGTGCACAGCCTTTGGAAGCCAGTCCCCGGCCGGTTCAAGGACTACATAGCGATGCCGAAGCCGAACCTCTACCAGTCGCTTCACACGACGGTGTTCGGCCCCAACGCCGAGCTCATGGAGATCCAGATCCGAACGGAGGAGATGAACGCCGTCGCGGAGTACGGCGTCGCGGCGCACTGGAAGTACAAGGAGGGGCGGCCGGTCGTCGGCAAGGGCGACCAGATGTTCCTCTGGCTTCGCCAGATCCTCGAGCTCCAGCAGGAGATGAAGGACCCGCGGGAGTTCCTCAACACCGTGAAGGTGGAGCTCTTCCCGGAAGAGGTCTACGTCTTCACCCCCCGGGGCGACGTCAAGGAGCTGCCGCAGGGCGCGACGACCATCGATTTCGCCTACGCCGTCCATACGGAAGTCGGCAACACGTGCGTGGGCGCGAAGATAAACGGCAAGATGGTCCCGCTGAAAACCATGTTGAAGAACGGCGACGTGGTGGAGATCGTCACCCACCCCGCGCACAAGCCGAGCAAGGACTGGCTCAAGGTCGCCAAGACGAGCCGGGCCCTGAACAAGATACGCGTATTCGTCCGCGAGGAGCAGCAGGAGCGCAGCCTCGCCCTCGGGAAGCAGATGCTGGAGCGGGAGCTTCGCAAGCACTCCCTCTCCATGAACAAGGTCCTCAAGTCGAAGGAATTCGAGGAAACGCTCCAGGAGCAACGGCTGAAGAGCCCGGAGGATTACTGCGTCGCCCTGGGGTACGGCAAGATGTCGCTGCTTCCGCTCCTGCGTCGCCTGGTACCGCCCGAGCAGCTCCATGAAAAGGTCAAGGACTCCCGCCTTGGGGCCCTTATCCGGCGGGTCACGGCCGCCAAGCCGAGCGCGATCATCGTGAAGGGGATGGACGACATTTTCATCCGGTTGGGGAACTGCTGCCACCCGGTGCCGGGCGATCCGATCATCGGCTTCATCACGCGTGGGAGAGGCGTGACGATCCACGCGAAGGACTGCACGAAGGCGCTGGACAACGACCCTGCGCGCGCGATAGAAGTCGCCTGGGAAGCGGGGACCAAGGCGTCCCACCCCGTGAAACTGAAGGTGGTCTGCGCCGACAAGCCGGGCCTTCTCGCCGACATATCCCGCACGATCACCGCCAGCGACGTGGACATCCGGCGCGCGACCGTTGCGACCGTTTTGACCACGCGGGACAAGCGGGCCATCTGCAACTTCGAGGTCTCGGTCAACGACGCGCAGCACCTCGCGGCGCTTATCAAGTCGATAGAAAAGTTGAAAAACGTGTTTTCGGTCGAAAGGGGGAAAGGATAAATGAGGGAGGCGATAAGGACCGGGAATGCCCCGGCGGCGATCGGGCCGTACTCGCAGGCGATCCGGGCGGGAGGTTTCCTGTTCTGCTCGGGCCAGATCCCCCTTGATCCTGCGACCGGCAAGATGGTCGAGGGTGGAATTGAGGCGCAGACCGAACGGGTATTGTCTA
>JAENIX010000237.1 GCA_016844415.1 Actinomycetota bacterium
GGCAGCGGGAGTCCGGGCGCAGGGCAGCGGCGTCGATCCTTGCCGGTTTGGCCTTCGTCTCCATCGTGGGGGCGGTCGATGAGATCCACCAGTACTGGATCCCGGGGCGCTCGATGGACTTCTTCGACTGGGTCGCCGACACGACTGGCGGGGGGACGGGCGCCCTTTTTTCCGCGTTGCTGTGCACCTGGCTCCCGTTCCTTCTGACTGAATAGCCATTCATTATTTGGTTGATTACCGGCCGGTCTTTTCGGTATCATCCCCCTGTTCATGAAACTTTATGCAATCGCTCGACGCGGGAGGTGCGGCGTGAAAATTATCGTGGCGATCAAGCCCGTCCCGAATCCGGACGAGAAGGTGAAGATAAGGCCGGACGGCAGCGGGGTCATTCTGGACAACGTGAAGATGGTGATCAACCCGTTCTGCGAGATCGCTGTGGAGGAAGGATTAAGGATCAAGGAAAAGCAGGGCGGCGAGGTGGTGATCCTGACGGTCGGGCCGAAGGAAGGGGAGCAACAGATACGCACGGCGCTGGCGATGGGCGCGGACCGCGCGATACTGGTGGAAACTGAGAAGGGCCTGGACAGCCTCGCCGTGGCGAAATTCATGTCTAAGGCCGTCGAGCAGGAGAAGCCCGACCTGGTCCTGATGGGGAAGCAGGCGGTCGACGACGACAACAATCAGGTGGGGCAGATCCTTGCGGCGATCCTATCTTGGCCCCAGGCGACATTCGCGTCGAAGGTGGAGTTCGTGGCGGATGGGAAGAAGGCGCATGTCACCCGGGAGGTGGACGGCGGGCTGGAGACGATCGAGGTCCCGCTGCCTGCTATCGTCACGACCGACCTGCGGTTGAACGAGCCCCGCTACGCGTCGCTGCCAGGCATCATGAAGGCGAAGAAAAAGGAGTTGAAGGTAATCCCCGGCGCATCGCTGGGGGTGGACGCGGCGCCGAAGGTCCGCCTCCTTTCGCTTACCGCCCCCAAGGAGCGGGCCGGCGGGAGGAAGGTCGCCGACGTCGCCGAGCTGGTCGCCAAGCTGAAAAACGAGGCCAAGGTCCTTTAGTCGTAAAAACGGGGACGTTCCTAAAAAGTTTTTTTTAGGGACGTTCAAGACTTTTTAGGAACGTCCCTGTTTCGATCACTGTTTCGATCATTTTGGGAGGGTAATGGGCATGGCGGACACACTTGTCGTTGTGGAGCATCAGGAAGGGGCTTTCAAGAAGACGACCCTTTCGACGATAACGGCGGCGAAGACTTATTCCGGCCTGGCCGGCGGCGAGGTGGACGCGCTTGTCCTTGGGAGCGGCATCGCGGCGGTGGCGGACACGGTGGCGGCGTACGGAGTCCGGAAGGTGCTCCTGGGCGAGGGGGCGGTGTTCGCGAAGTACCTGGCTGTGACCTATGCGCCGGTCGTTGCCCAGGTGGTCAAGGAGAAAGGGTACGGCGCGGTCTTCGCCCCGGCGTCCACGTTCGGGAAGGATTTCATGCCGCGCCTGTCGGGGCTGCTCGACGCCCCGCTGGCCAGCGACATCATGGGGCTGGCGAAGGAGGGGGACAAGCTCCTCGTGAGGCGGCCGATGTACGCGGGAAACGCGATCGCTACGGTGGAGCTCGCGGGAAGCCCCTTGCTGTTCACCGTGCGGCAGACGGCATTCGACGCGGCGACAACGTCCGGCGCGAAAGCGCCCGTGGAAGCCGTGAGCGTATCGGCGGACCCTGCCGGCAGTGCGTTCGTATCCCGCCAGGAGACGAAATCCGAGCGGCCGGAACTTACGGAGGCGCGGGTGATCGTTTCCGCGGGGCGTGGCATAAAGGCGCAGGAGAACTTCAAGCTGGTCGAGGAGCTCGCCGACCTGTTCCACGCGGCGATCGGGGCTTCGCGCGCCGCGGTGGACGCGGGATGGGCGCCGAACGACTGGCAGGTGGGGCAGACGGGCAAGATCGTCGCCCCGGAGCTTTACTTCGCGCTCGGAATCTCGGGAGCCATACAGCACCTTGCCGGGATGAAGGATTCCAAGGTGATCGTTGCGATCAACAAGGACGAGGAGGCGCCGATCTTCCAGGTGGCCGATTACGGGCTTGTTGCCGACCTTTTCAAGGCGGTGCCGGAACTGATCTCCGAGATAAAGAAGTTGAAAACCGCTTAGTTATTCGATAGATTTACAGCAACATGCCCACAGGAGCCCTGGCTCTTCCGCTCAGGTGGGCATTTTTTTCGACAGCCTTTCGCACGGAGGTGTGGCGATGACCGCAGCGGCGATTGCAAGAGGAAACCTTCTCTCCCGGCTGAAGCGGAAGAATTTCACAGCCGCCGTGATCGGCCTGGGGTACGTGGGCCTGCCGCTCGCGGTGGAATACGCGGATGCCGGCATCAATGTGATCGGCGTCGACGTGGACGGCGTGAAGGTGCGGATGATCCGCGAGGGGAAATCGTACATCGGGGACGTCCCCTCGGAAACCATCAAGCGGGTCGTGGAGGCCGGGCTCCTGCGGACGACCACCGACTTCTCGGCGCTGGCGGAGGCGGA
>JAENIX010000238.1 GCA_016844415.1 Actinomycetota bacterium
CCTTCCCGATCAGATCCATCTTCCAGCGGAACGCCTCGTCGAGGAACCGCTTGTGGGACGTCACCAGGAAGACGTCGGCCTCCGGCGCGGCATCCTTCCCTCCATCAAGTAGCATGTGAAGCCGCTCGACGCCGATGGCGAAACCGATTGCGGGGATCGGTTCATTCCCGCCGAGAACCTCCGCCAGCCCGTCGTACCGTCCGCCGGCGGCAACGGTGTTCTGGGCCCCCATTCCGGGGATGACGAATTCGAACGTTGTCCGCCTGTAGTAATCAAGGCCGCGCACCATCCTCGGATTCCTCGAAAACCGGACTCCCGCGGCGGCGAGCCCTTTCTCTACGGCCTCGAAATGCGTCCTGCAACCGTCGCAGAGCGACTCCAGTATCGACGGTGCGTCCTTCGTGGCTTCCACGCACCGGTCGGACTTGCAGTCCAGGACACGCAAGGGATTCTGCACTCGCCGGCGGCGGCAGTCTTCGCAAAGCCGATCTTCACGCGACGCAAGAAAGGCCGCCAGTTTCCCGTGGTGCTCCGGCCTGCACGCGGGGTCGCCGAGGGAGTTTATCTCGAGCGATAGGCCGGAAAGCCCGGCCGCTGCGAGGAACCCGTCAAGGAAGGCCAGCACCTCCACATCCGCATAAGGCGATTCCGTTCCGAACAGCTCCGCACCGAACTGGTGGAACTGGCGGAGGCGCCCCTTCTGGGGCCGCTCGTGGCGGAACATCGGCCCGGTATAACAGAGCCGGACCGGCCACTCCCCGAGCTCCGACCTGTGGGACAGGAGGGCGCGCACGACGGACGCCGTCCCTTCCGGTCGCATCGTCAGGCTCTCCCCCGACCGGTCGGTGAAGGAGTACATCTCCTTTTCGACGATGTCGGTGGTCTCCCCGACCGCGCGGGAGAACAGCTCCGTCTTTTCCAGTATCGGCGTCCTGATCTCGCTGAACCCGAAGCGCGCGGCGTGCGCCAGGAAGGCGGACTCGAGCGCGGCCCACCTTGCCGATTCGGGGGGAAGCACGTCCTTCATCCCCCGCACCGAGGGAATGGTCATGGCACTTTTTGCGGGGTGGCGAGATATACCACGTTGCGCGTGGAGTCTTTTCCCCGGTACATCGCCTGGTCCGCCATGCTGAGGAGGTGCTGCTTCGTGGACGCATGCTCCGGAAAGGCGGCGATGCCGATGGATATTGTGAGACGTATGGAGAGGCCGAAGTCCTGCCCGAACGATTTCCCCTCGATCATCCTGCGCATTCTCTCAGCAACGAGCAGCGCGTCTTCCGCGTTCGTCTCCACGAGCAATACGACGAACTCGTCGCCTCCGTAGCGCACGACGGTGTCCGTCTCGCGGACGCACGTGCGAAGAACCCCCCCCACCTCGACGAGAACCCGGCTGCCCACGAGATGGCCGCACGCGTCGTTCACCCGCTTGAAGAAATCGACGTCCATGAAGAGGACCGAAAAGAAGTTCCGGTATCTTTCGGAACGCTTCAGCTCCCGGTCCAGCACGACGTTCAGGTAGCGGCTGTTGTACAGCTTCGTGAGGTCGTCGATGTAGATGAGGTTCTGGGCGTGCGCGTTGCGCTCCGAGTTCAGCAGGGCGAACCGCGCCTGCCTGTAAAAGAAATTCAGGAACGGGCTATCGAGGACGCCCGCTCCGGGCACCCCCCGCATCGTCAGGACGGCGTACATCTGCGAGCCGGGGGAAAGGTCGAAACGCAACGCGAAGAAGGTGAGGTTTTCCCCGAGAATGGCGTCGTCGTCAGGCCGGATGGCCCCAAGTTCCTCGGCCGCCAGAATCGTCGGGACGTTTTTGCTTTTCCGCACAAGGGCCGCGCCGAACCTGAGGAGGAAGACCCCGGCGAGAGTATCGTCGGAAAAGCCCGCGGAGGCGACGATGGAATATCCGGGCCCTCTCCCTTCCTGCTCGCGGAACAGGAGGCCGAAGGAACCACCTAACGATTCCTTGAACATCTCGATGACGGTCAGGGACAGCAGGTCCATGTCGGTGGTGGTGATGACGGGGAAACAGTAGTCGAAAAGCTCGTCAATCGATGTCTTGCGAAGAAGTCCGTACCCCTGGAACAGGTATTTCTCAAGGGTCGGGGCGAGCGAAGTGTCCAGGTCCTCCTCGAAGAGGATCTCGGAGGCGCCGCCCCGAAGGGCGCCCAGGACGGAGGGTCCGCCTTTCTTGGGAAGGACCAGCACCAACGGGGTCTTGGGGGCCACCTGGATGATATTGCGTACGAATTCCTCAGCGCTCTGGCGTTTGGATGTTTTCCGGGCGACGATGACGGAGAAGTTTTCCTTAGCGAGAACGGAAACCCCCTTCTCCCAATCGGACAGTATTTTCACGGGTATGTCGGCGAAGGAAGATTGCCGGACTTTCATTGCGATGCTCCCCGGATCGGGGGCGATGATCAATATGCGCTGTTTCGCCAATGCCACATTCCTGTTGAACGACCGCGCATTTGATTTCCTTCGATGATCAGAGGAGGCGCCATATCCGCTTCCAAATCAGGGATATGCCCCGTTTTCCAAGAGAAAAAACTCAGCCGAGGGTAACAGATTTTCTCCCGTGAAACAATTTCTATTTTGGGAGACGACTATGAAAGGCCTTGCCGCGGCTATCCACATCAAAGGTCTCGCGCCGGCGGAGCCATGGTGAGGAAGGAATAGGATCCTCTTCTCTGCGTACGGCGCTTCCGCCTTGCCCCAGGCGGCAGGGCCCTTTTCCACGTCCCCCGGCAGCCAGACGGATAGTCTTCCGTACCGGACTTCCAGGAGCAGGCTCTGCTCGTTGGGATCGATTTGTGTCCCGCCGTATCCGACGCCCTTAACGACCACTTCCACCCCGCCGGCGGTGTATATCTCCCCCTCGCGCTTTCGCCGCACGAGGGAAGCCCTTTGCTCAACCGCCTCGCCGAACAAGGAAAGGGGCGGCCCTTCCGGAATCCATATCTCGCCGACCGGGAACTCCTCAAGGATCGCCTTCGCGCCGCCGTAATGGTCTTCGTGCGGATGGGTGAGGACCAGGACGTCGACTTCGCGTATTCCCGATCCCCTGAGGAAGGGCGCCACGACCTTTTCCCCCGCGTCGCCGTGCGCCGC